>JAFITR010000099.1 GCA_017116025.1 Simkania negevensis | reverse complement strand
AAGAGTAATTGGTCACGCCCCCATACCGCGTGACTATTTATCCCTCTTCTTCCCTGCCTTCCCTATAAATAGTGAACTCATATCGACTACTGATTGATAAGCAGCGATCCTCTCTATCTTTCCATCCTGCTTATCTTGTTCCTTTCCGTGACTATTTAAACCGCTCTCCCTGTTGTCCCTTTGTCCCTGATTACACCGCGCTTACTGCGTCATTTTTTTAGTGCAAACAAACTATTTATTGTATAGAATGAGAATTGCGAACGGGTGAAATGTAGGCGGGTAGATGTATTGGATTATTCTTGTTGTGGTCGTTGTTGTTGCGGCTATATTACTGCGAATTTTTACTTCGACAAGGTGGCTATTGAAGTTGCGTTGTTGGTATTTTTGCTTTCCACAACCGAAGTATTGTTTGATCGAAGAGTACGATATTGGAGTACCGATGAGAGATGGGGCGTTTTTATCAACAGACGTCTACCGCCCTAATTCTCCTGGGGAACAATTCCCTGTTATCATCACAAGAACGCCTTATGGCAAGAGGAGTAAGGAAGATCACTATGTCATAACGGCTCAAATGTTCACCTCCCAAGGATATGTTTTTATCATCCAAGATGTAAGAGGGACTAGCGATTCTCCAGGGGAGTTCATGCCTTGGACGAACGAAGCCAAAGACAGCCATGACACTTTTGAATGGGCATCGCAACAGGAATGGTCATCGGGGTCGATAGGAACATTTGGTGGCTCGTACCTTGGAGGAGTCCAGTGGTATTCTGCTACGACAAAGAGCCCCTATCTGAAGGCGATGGTGCCGATGTTCATCAGCCAAAATCTCTATGCTGCCTTCATCCACAAAGGGATTCACCACTACCAGGATCTATTGTTGTGGAAATTTCGCTATTCGGGGACAGGAGCACGCACTCCGCGCAAGATCTCATGGCATAATGAAGTGCGTGACCATTTACCGCTAATTACTGCTGACGAAAAGCTGGGGGAGGTGATCATTCCTTATAGAGAATGGATTCTACATCCTCGGCTAGACGAATACTGGGATTTTGCACGCTTGGACAAGAGGATTGACGAGATAGAAGTCCCTGCTCTGCTCATTGCTGGCTGGTACGACCGGTTTATTGACCCTATGTTGGAAGATTTTCAGAGGATGAAGGGAAAGCCATCAACCTCACCAGCAAGCCAAAGTCGCATAATCATTGGCCCGTGGACTCATCGCCATTTCCGGAAGATAGGACAATTGTTGTTTGGTGCCGACAGTGTTTTTTGGTGCCAATATTCTGTCGTTCTCGACTGGTTCGATCATTGGCTGAAGGGCAAAAAAAAATTTCTTGCAGAAGATCCAATCAATCTTTTCGTCATGGGAGCCAACAAATGGAGAAAGGAGAAGGAGTGGCCATTAGCCAGGACAGAGTGGACGAACTATTATCTACATAGTCAGGGCTCGGCAAACACTACTGATGGCGATGGATTGCTCAACACATCGCCTCCAGAAGAAGAACGCGAAGACTGTTATGACTACGACCCTGCCGATCCAATGCCTTCGATCGGCAACAAGATGCTTCTTGGAGACAGCACCTGCGGCCCCGTAGAGCAAAATCCTCTTGAAGAGAGGCAAGATGTTCTTGTCTACACTTCTGTTGAGCTAGAAGAAGATATTGAAGTGACAGGGCCTATCAAAGCTGTGATCTATGCATCGAGCTCCGCAGTTGGCACCGACTTCTTTGTCAAAATCGTCAATGTCTATCCAGGAGGCGCCTCCTTCTTTGTCCAGTCAGGCATCATAAGGGTACGCTACAGAAACTCTTTGACCGAACCTGAACCTATCGAGCCCGAAAAAATTTACCGTTATGAGATCGATGTAGGCTCTACAAGCCTAGTATTCAAAAAAAGGCACCATATCCGCATCCATATTTCTAGCTCAGCATTTCCCGAGTTTTCCAGGAACTTGAACACGGGGGAATCTCCGGAGTTAACGACAGATCTTTTGATTGCTCACCAGAAAATTTTCCACAACAAAAAATACCCTTCTCACGTCATCTTACCTGTCATTCCAACGCGATAGGGCGTTGTTAACGTGAGTTCGATTTTTAACTAGCACCTTTCCAAATGTTTAACTTTTTCTAAATGAATGTAGCAGCCTTTCAGGCTGCAAATATTGTTCTGGTTGTACCCAGGGCGATGCCCTGGGCTGTTACAATGTTAGGCCTTCAGCCTAAAAATCAGGCAACTAAACTTTCAACATCATATCAGATTGTTTTACCTCGCTTTTGTTATTCCATCTCATCAATCTAATATTCCCTCACGGGTCTCTGTGGCTCAGTGGTGATTGATGCAACAACCCTTCCGACAGAACATTAGGAGGGATGACGAAAAGATGTTCGATATCGTGCAGCAGATCAATAACGGGTTTAGCATCGATATCATAAGCAAAAGCACCCTCTTTCAATGGATGAACTTTTACAACCCTTGCTACGAGGAGGCCTGAGGGAAAATGGCCATCGAACCCTGTCGTCACGAGAAGATCTCCTCCCTGTATTAATGGCTGCCCCTCTCCTCCTCGGATAAAATATTCTCCCGTCACAAGGTTTCGCGCAAGCCCCTCCTCGTCATCGCTGTCGTAGTTAAAGCCATATCCTTTCAATAATGTCCCACGGCTTCTCCAAGCAGGGCGACTCACTCCCGCCAGCTCCCCCTTAGCGAGATATATTTCTTCTGTTTGAGAGAGGATAAGTCCGCGTAGATTCTCAAAATCTTGGCGTATTAAGGAAGCGGCATCTAGATCGTGAAACAGATCCTTACGCGTCTCTAACGCCTGTTGTATCGAATCGATCTGCTTGAGCAAGAGAATATTTTCCGGTCCTCCACGCACCACACGAACAGAGAGCCTCAGCTTCGACCCGGTGATCAGCTGAACACGGCTTTGAACGTCTCCCACCTCATCAATCACTCCAACAACAGCATTGTTTAGAATAACAGGGCTATTTTTGACGACAACAGGGGAAGCGAGGCCTCTGTTGTCCTTTTCTCCAAGGTTAATCCAGACATAGCTCGACCAAGCAGCAGGATCGCGATAAATCACACGCCCAATCAACGCTTTACTAGCGCTCTGCAAAAAACTTTCTAGTTCTTCATAACGCCTTTTAATCATCTCTTTGGGAATCCCTGCTTCAGCCGACAACGCCCCTCTCAATTCTACCGTGCGGTTTGCATCTTGATAAAAAACAATGAGCCGCTCATATTCCCGAAGCTTTGCCTGCAGCTGGAAATTTTCTGTCTGCAGCTGTCCAAGCTCCTTTGAAAAGCTTTTTCGGCTCGTTTTTTTAAAAAAGGAGAGAAAAGGGAAGTAGGGGATTCCCCCCATTTTGATCTTGTAAAGCGCCTTCCAAAAAGGTGCTGCAACCCAAGCAGCTGCCCCACGGCCATCTTCTACCACCCCTTTTGGCATGGACAACAAGGAGAAGAGCAAGACGACAACAACGAGATAAGGAGCAATCTTCCACTTCTTCTTATATGACACTGGCAATGGCCTCCGCCACATCATCAATATTCGTTCTGCTCAATCCTGCGATATTGATACGACCGCTCGACGGCATATAAATTCCAAAATCCGACCGAAGCCGCAGTACCTCATCAGGATTCAGTCCACAAAAAGAGAACATCCCGCTCTGCCTAATTAAATACTGGTAGTTGTGTTTGCCCCCTATTTTTGACGCCAAAGCTGCTGCAAAAGCTATACGCATCTCCACAATACGCTTACGCATACCGTCCAATTCACTGCTCCACAAATCTTTCAACTCTGGCGTACGTAGAATTTCGTACGCCACCAGAGCTCCATACGCCGGAGGATTCGAATAGTTACGACGAACACGTAGCTGTAGTTGACTCAACACACGCTCCTTACCAGCACTATCGGAACAGACGACAAAAAGTGCCCCTACTCGTTCTTTATAGAGGCCAAAATTTTTTGACAAAGAAACGCAAACAAAACATTCATGCCCTTCATCAACAAAATAACGAATCGGTCCAGCATCCTCTTCAAAACCTCTGTTAAAGCCAAGATAGGCAGCATCAAAGATCGGTAACAGCCCCCCCTCTTTCACTATCGTAGAGAGCTCTTTCCACTGCTCTTCAGACAAATCAACACCCGTAGGGTTATGACAGCAAGTCTGTAATAAGAGAGCGCTTCCACGGGGCACTGCTCGAAGAGCGGCAGACATTTCTTCAAACTTAAGAGAGTGTCCCTTCGCATCATAATAAGGATAGTTACTTACTTTAAAACCAACCTCTTCATATAAAGGAGCATGGTTGGCCCAGGTGGGATTCGAAAGGAAGACGGTATCCGCCAGTTCTTTCTTTATTAGGTCAGCAGAAAGGCGTAAAGCCCCTGTGCCTCCTAAAGTTTGCACTGCTGCAATACGCCCAGAGAGAAGCGCTTCAGCACGCTTACCAAAGACAAGCTCACCCAAAACATTCAAGTAGCCCGCATGACCCGCTATCGGAAGGTACTCCTTGTCCTTCTCCTTCGAGATAACCTGCCTTCCCGCACGCTTTACACTTTCGAGATAGGGGGGATTCAGCTCTTCTGTTCTATATACTCCGACACCAAGGTTGATCTTTGCCGCACGCTCATCCTCTTTAAAAGAGTGCGCCAGGCCCAAAATCGGATCGCTCGGCATCAGTTTCATCTGTTCAAATAACGACATCAACACATCCCACTAAAACAATAAAAAAGAGGAGCCATCGTAGCCTATATCCCTCTTTTTTCGTAGCTGAAAAAGAGGGTGGCACATACAATCATTGCTTTGCTTTGTGGGGCGTTAGCTCAGTTGGTAGAGCGCAACAATGGCATTGTTGAGGTCATCGGTTCGATTCCGTTACGCTCCAAATACCCCTTCATCATCGCGGCTTTTTTACACATTCGTAGGCCCGAAAACAACTGCAATAGAAAGGGTTGCTTGAAGAGCAATGATGTGCACAGAACTGCTGGCAACATTTGTTGGGAGGAGGCCCAGAGCAATTTTCAGGCATAAAAACAATCGTCCCTTCTTTAGCATGTGAGGGCGGCAGGGTATTGCATGAATGCTCTTGGCGTTCGTCATGCGGAGGGTTCACCGTCAACCACTTAACGCCAGGAAGGCTCTCCGCTTGTACCCATTCCCACCCAGGGTTTTTGTTGGGAATCCGGTCTGCAACCCACTGACTTTTGCATGGACAGCCAACGGGATCTTGCGACGCAGCTTGAACGGAGGCGAATCCAACGAGAGAGACAAAAAAAAGAACCATCCAAAATTGTTTCATAAAGCCTCTACTTTTAATTGATACCTGCACTATATCAACCAAAGGGTTTTCGCACTATGACGTTGTTGCATCATAACCAGTGAGCCAGTGAGATTAGTGAGAGGGGATGAGAAACGTGACGCAAAAGTTTAATGATAAAAATCCACCTGATGATCTAAAAGGGTTATTTCCAAAAAAGGCCTACTAAGGCGAATTTGATTTTTAACCAGTACATTAGTCAATGTAGCAGGCCTTCAGCCTGCACGATTTAGGGTGTCTCTACCCAGGGCGATGCCCTGGG
>JAFITR010000098.1 GCA_017116025.1 Simkania negevensis | reverse complement strand
AATTGCTGCAGTATATGTGAACAGGTGTGAGAACTGCTTGACCATTATTGGTTGGATGGTGACAATCGCCTCACATCAATTCAGGGCCCTGGTTTAGTTTATTTGGGGGTAAAGATGGTCGATTCTTGTCTGTTGGATCAAAATGAGTCTCTTGTCGAGCCTGTGGCAGTATTTACAGGAGGACTTTCTGTAGGTCGAGCGCATGAACGGTTCATGGATGGTTTAACTTCTTTTGAAAGGTCTTTGTGTGAGCAGGATTTTGCCAAGGCGGCTTTTGTCGCCAGTGAACTATCGAATCTGGCGAAAGCATTTGACCTAAGGGTTCGTTTCCCCGATCTTTTTTCCCGTTACTATCATTTATTTTCTTTGCATATCGACAAGATTGCTTCTTTGTGGGAATTCAAAGATTTTTCTTTCTGGCAGGTAGCTATGGAGCTTTCTGCTAAAAAATAGAGAGCAGAAGTTTTGCGATCTCGTGTGACATCTGGGCGACATCGATGGTTATGTTGCTTGTGGCACCGCGCATGTCAATTTGAAAGAGGGTGTCGTCGGGAAGGTTTGAGTTGAGTTGGATTTCGAGGGGGGAGGATAGCGGGAGGTGGAAGAAGGAAGAGAAAAGTTGTAGGTCGGTCTCCGCAATCTTCAATTTTCCTGTAGCAACAAACGGTTGGAGAGAGGAAGGGAAGAGGGGGATTTCGCTAGGGTTGAGGGAGAAGTCGATGGCGATGTCTTTCTGCTCAGTTGGAGGTGTGGGGGCTATGGGCCATTGTTTTGTTGTGAATAGAGATGAGGAGATAGCACCGTGGATGTGTAATCCATTTGGTAGTTGTAGAGTATTGGAGAGCGTCGCTGACGTTTGTAATTTAAGATTAAGCAGAGGTGTTTCTGCTTTTAGGGTAGATAATGGAGCGGCCCACACACCCGCGTGAAGAGATATTTCCGGTATATAAAAATTGAAAGAGAGCTGCTCTCCGATCATGGCGGCGATAGAGGGCATCAGTGTTATGTTAGCCGAGCCTGATACTTCATATTTGTATGTATGGTTGTTGGCGATGTGTATTGTAGCTTGTTGTAGAGAAAACGTTGTCATAGGGAGAGGTGTGTTTACTGGACAAGGTGTTACATGCAAGTTGACGTCGAACAGCATTGTCTTGAAAGAAAGAGGGAGGGGAGCTACGAGCTGGTCGATGTTTAGTGTGACAAGAACGTCGTGGTTGATCGGGATATTCTTCGTGCGAATGAGGCGTTGGAAAAATGGAGGGCTAACAAGGTATGTGAAGGTATGTGGGCGAGATAGGTAGGCTTTGTCGTGATTGATTTGAAAAGTAGAGTGGGAGCTTTGTAGATTATCTGTTTGTATGCTGACGTCGCAAATGCCTTCAGCGTCTTTGCTTGTATAACTGATACTAGCAGTTGTTGTTTTTCCAAAGGCTTCCATGAAAACACCTTGGCTGTTGAACAAACGGTCAATTAAAGATGTTGGAATCCGTTCTATTGAGGCAAAAAGCTCTTGATGAGCATCGCTGTTTAGAATGTTGTGCAGGAGAAAAGGAAAGGATGTTGTTTTAGATTTCGCTTTGAAAATTGCTGGTTTGTTGTCATATAGCGCTTCTACATACACGTTGCAGAAAAAAAGATTGCCATCGGGATATGTATCGATCTTAGCTCGTAGGTCTTCAATGTTTAAATCGCCGATCATTGGTGAACGGATCCCTTCGAGTTGGTTAATTGTAATAGAAGAAGCGAGGATGGGGAAAAAGTTGGGTTTGTTATTTTTGATTGGCATGGTCAGAGCATCAAAGAGCACCTTGATTGCGATGGGGTGTGTGAGCTGGATATGGTGTTGGTTTGGAAAGAGTTGCCATAGGCGGCTCATTGCTGCAGGGGTTAAGACATAATCAATACGGCTCATCTTTGTGAAGGCAAAGTGGGAGGAAGAGACTTCAGCAAAAATGTTGCTGGTAAGTTGTGGAGAAGAGGTCTCTAAAGCGATATGTGCGACGCCTTTGCGTAATCTGATTTCCCCTGTGGCATCGAGGTGATCTCCAAGGGTGTCTGAAATGATCCCTTGTGTTGTAGAGTCGACAAGAAGGAGGAGGCGGTCTAACGCTACAAGGGGGATATTTTCAAGGGAGAGGGAGAGTTCTCCCACAGCATCGGAGTAGAGCTGTTGTGTTTGTGAGTCAAACAGCTTTAAGGTCCGTCCGTTTTTTTTGAAAGCACTGTCCAATGTCATGGAAAGCTGGGCATGGCCCGCTGTTGTGTCGTGTTCAATAGCAGCTTTTGCTTGAAAGAAAAAGGGGCGCTCATGCGAAGGGGAGGAAATCTCACCTTGGATATGATGGATTTTTACAGGAGTATATGTTGGTTTGTGGATGAGGGCAGTGCCGTCGATGAGTTTGATTGTCCCACGAAAAGGAAACTGGAACTGGACGTTGTTGCCGTTTTTTTTCTCCTTTGTCTTTTCCCCAGATTGAAGCTGTGATTGCAACGAGGCGAGGTGTTGTGAGGGGGCGGCGGCGGATGTCCATACCTCAAGCTTGGGAGAGATGATGTGTGTCGTTGCTAGGTCAGTATCGCCAAATAGGATTGTTAGCAGTGATGACGTGGTGTGGATTTCAGTGACAGAAAGGAAGAGGCTGTTGTCGTCTGCATGTATATGGACTCCTTGGAGTCGTTGTTTCCCAAGCCAGCTTAATTCGATCTTTTCAATTTCAATGGTGTGCGACAGTGCATTTCCGACAAGGTGTACGAGGTAGTGTCTGATTGAAGTATGGGTGATGATTGTTGGCAGAAGCAGCAAGAAAAAAACAATCATAGCAGCAATGAGCGGTACTAACAGACGGATACGACGATGGCGTGAGGTAGGTTTGTGGGCGTTGTTGTCTTCTTCCATCGTTTTTTATTTTCTCTTTTCGTCAAAGCTGAGCAGGCCTCCCCCAAGAGCAGCGATAAAAAGCAGGGCGCAGCAGGCGATGATGTCGACGAGAAAGAGAAAATAGCCGACGACGAGCGATTCTGAAGATAAGCTCCAGTAGGGTTGTAGAAAGATTGCCACAAGAAAAACCAAGATCAGTAGAATGATAGCGCTTGTGCGAGTCCACATTCCGAGAAATATGGCAAGGCCTCCGGCTATTTCGATGACAATGCTTACAGTTAACAATGAGGCAAGAAGAGAAGTGTTCCACTGGCCGATGGCTGTTTTCCCTAGATACTCTAGACAGTAACTCCAGCTTAAGATCTTCCCTAGGCCGCCAAAGAAAAAGCAGGCACCAACAACCACACGGCCGATAAAAAAAACAATTTTTTGTGCATGACTCATCGAATTTCCCCCTCAAGCCAGAAAAAGATTATGGTAAACGATTATTGGGAAGAGTACTAGCGTAAAGTAACAACCCAGGGCTTCGGCCTGCAAACATACGATTATTTTTTGACAAAACTGTCAAACTCGAGGGTCCCTTCGGGGCACGTGGTTTAAACAACAATGTCTCTATGAGAAGAGCTGTGTACCACATTACCAACATGGAGAATAGGGTGTCGGTGAAGAAATGACCTCCTTGAGCGATACGTGCAAAACTTAACCCTCCTCCTAATATCACTGTGCATGCAATGCCGGTATAGAAGATTGCTTTGCTGCGCATTCGCTGACCGACGAGACAGAGGGAGAGAAAAAAGAATCCCATGGTAGCATGTCCTGAACAGAACGAGTGAAAAGCAGAGCCTTCTTCGCCGAAGAGTGGAAGGTGGAAGGGGGAGAATTGGGCGGTGCCACCGAATTCGATCACCTGTCGAGGGCGAGGGCGTCCCCAGTGATCTTTGAGCAGCGCATTGGCGATAAGGCCTGATCCTAAGGCGAGTGATAGTGGCAGTATCAAAGCAGTAGCGCGCCATCTTTTCCATCTCTCCCAGATGAAGCTAGCGGCAAAAAAAATGAGACCTGCCGAGGCGGTAGCAAAGGCAGGCAGTGTTCCGTAGTGATAGATTCCTTGAACGATTGCATTTTTATTTAGAGGCCAGTGGGCAGAAGGGGAGGGGTCGTAAAAAAAAGAGGCTATTGCAAGATCAATAGAGGAAGAAAAAGGGGCAATCACTACAATAGCAGCTAAGGGAAGTAACCAGAGAAGTGTTTTTTTCATCTTTTCCTAATGAATACGTAACTATTCAGATACTCCGACGAAGGAGGAGCATCTGAATAATACCTAACAAGTGCTTTTAGTGTGAATATTGTTGTGTTTATTTTGTTGTCGGGTTTTGGCGCAGGGGTTTTTATCTGCTGGGTGTGGCTAAATAAAAAAAAATATGCCTCTTTACTTGTTCAGAGGGATGATTGCCTAGCAGAGTTAATTCAACTACGCGAGCGCATGGAGGGAAGAGATGGGCAGATAGAAGCGCTCCGGGATGCGCTCTTTCTAAAGAGAGGGGCGCTGTCGACACTGCAGGAAGAGTTGAGCAGACTAAAAGAGAAGAGGGCGGAGATAGAAATGCAGCTTGTGCAAGAGCGCAAGGCGATGGAGGAGAAGATTGTTCTGATCGAAGAGACAAAAAGTCAGTTGCAGCAGAGCTTCAAGGCACTTTCTTCGGATGCATTAAAGAGCAATAGCGAGGAGTTCATCAAACTGGCGCAGTTCTCTTTTGAAAAGTTGAATGAGAAGGCTAAAAACGATTGGGAAAAGAAGCAGGATGCTGTTGCCTCTTTAGTCAAGCCTATCCACGAGACATTGGAACGGTTTGATCATAAGGTTCAAATATTAGAAAAGGATCGTATCAGCTCTTATTCGGCGTTGTCAGAGCAGGTGAAGATGTTGCTTCATACTCAGAAGGATCTGCGTAGTGAGACTTCTAACCTTGTCAAGGCGTTGCGCACCCCTGTCGTGCGTGGCCGATGGGGTGAGATGCAGCTTAAACGTGTGGTAGAGATGGCTGGGATGGTTAATCATTGCGACTTCTATGAACAGGAGCAGGTGGAGTCTGACGAAGGGCGGTTGCGTCCCGATCTTGTCATTAAGCTCCCCGGAGATAAACATATCGTTATCGATGCAAAAACACCTCTAGAAGCATATCTTGAGGCAATCGATGCTGATGAAGACGACAATCGCACAAAATACTTCAAAGCACATGCTCGGCAGGTGCGCACTCATATGAGCCAGTTGGGTAAAAAATCCTACTGGGAGCAGTTTCAGCCAGCACCGGAGTTTGTCGTTCTTTTTCTTCCTGGCGAGACTTTTTTCAGCACTGCTTTGCAGTATGATCCTGCTTTGATTGAAGGAGGCGTTGGGCAAGGTGTCATTATTGCGACTCCAACGACGTTGATCGCCTTGTTGCGTGCTGTTGCTTACGGCTGGCGACAAGAAAATATTTCTCAGAATGCTCGTCAGATTGGCTCTTTAGGTAAAGATCTTTACAAAAGAATCTCCGATATGGCTGCCCATTGGACTAAGGTAGGAAGGAGTTTAAGCCAGAGCGTTGAGGCATATAACAAAGCGGTTGGGACTTTGGAGTCACGTGTTCTTGTCAGCGCTCGGCGTTTTAAAGACCTTGAAAGCTCTCCAGAAAATGTCGAAGTACAAACGCCCCTCTCTCTCGATCAGGTGGCAAGGGCATTGCAGGCGCCAGAGATGATTAGAGAAGAGACAACATGATTTTAATATGGTATGGGCTGAAGAGGTAATCGGTCCCGGGGTATGAAAGCGTGAT
>JAFITR010000097.1 GCA_017116025.1 Simkania negevensis | reverse complement strand
AACACTCTGAGCTATTTTTCCTTTACCTCATAAGTAGCTATCCTGTGAATCTTGACGATCTTCTCCATCTTGTTCCTCTCGTGGCTAGAAGTGGCTATGGAAGTTACGGAATCGTTCGTGAAGCTGTTGTACGTACTCTGAGCGCTGCCGTTTTTTTAATGCAGAGAAGACATAGGCCAACAAAAAAGTAAGGCCAAGCTTGGGGCTAACGACACAAAAGAAGAAGGAGAAGATCGCCACGACAGCAGCGATCAGGTGGGCAAAGGTTGTTTTACATGCTTGTCGCAACTGAATATTGGTAAAAAAAGAGAAGGTGTATCCGATCACTGCTAGCAAACAAAAAACAGCGACCACAAGGGACCAGAGGCAAGCAAGGAAAGCGCAGAAGAGGAAGAAGAAGCGCAAGGCAACAGCTTGCTTCCATGTATATTTTTTTGGTGAAGGGGTTTTTTTTTTCTCGCCGAAGCTACCTTCTCCCTCTTTATGGCTGATAATTTCCGGTTCGACAACCTTTTTTGGGCCTTCCCTTCCCTTGTCACTCGACCCTTTGCCACTATTGAATAGTCTAATAATTACCATAGTTATATTAGCGAACGTGTTTGATTTTATTGAGTCCATTGAGCGCCGCCACCCTATAGCCTTCGGCAAAGGTGGGGTAGTTAAACACCTGGTCAACAAGGTAATCGATGTGAGCATTAAAACTCATTGCCATCTGTCCGATGTGTATCACTTCTGTTGCCATCCTACCGACGATATGGACACCGAGGATTGCTAGTGTATCTGCATGGAAGAGGATTTTAAACATTCCCGATGTAGCACCGGAGATATGACCGCGCGCCAGCTCATAATAATAGGCACGTCCCACCTCGTAACGGAAGCCGAGCCGCTGCAGCTCCTCTTCCGTCTTTCCACAGTACGATATCTCAGGGATGGTATAAATTCCAACAGGATAAAAATCAGGAAAGTGGCGAGTTTTGTATCCGAAAGCGTTGCGTGCTGCCAGCCGTCCCTGCTCCATACCCG
The DNA here is from genome assembly GCA_017116025.1 of Simkania negevensis. Classification (GTDB taxonomy): domain Bacteria; phylum Chlamydiota; class Chlamydiia; order Chlamydiales; family JAFITR01; genus JAFITR01. Next base: position 4,694 of record JAFITR010000097.1, on the reverse strand, counting down.
TCGACGCCAGAGCAGGTGCGCCGATGACATCACCTACAGCATAGATACAAGATGTTGCTGTCTGAAACATCGCATTAACAGGAATGTAGCCATGTCGGTTTAAAAGAAGACCTGCCCTTTCAATGTGCAGGCCTTCAACGTTGGCCTCCCTGCCTAAAGCATATAAGAGCATCTCCGCTTCCATCGTCGTGCCATCGTCAAAAGAAAGGCGCGCCTTATCCCCTATGCGTTCTATGCCCACAATATTTTTATTTCCAACAAACCTCAAGCCGATACTTGTCAACTCTGTCTGGAAGTGTACACTGATCTCCTCGTCCAACAAAGGGAGCATACGCAAGCGTTTGTCGATCACCGTCACCTCTGTTCCCAAGGCAGCGAAAAAACTAGCATATTCGGAGCCAATGATTCCCCCTCCTAGGACGAGTAGCGTCTTAGGTATCTTATCCATAGCCAAGAAACGTGTGGAGTCTAGAATTACCTCGCTGTCAAAAGGTACTTCGGTAGGATTTCTCGGACGAGACCCTGTGGCGATGATCAGATATTCTGCATGAATACGATGGGTGATCTCCCCTCCCGAAACAAGAAGGAGATTCCTTTTTGCTTCGAAGGAGGCGGAGCCGCGTAGAAGGAGGATGTTATTCTTGCGGAAATGTCTGCGTATCACCTCGCGCTCTTCCGACAATACTCTCTCCAGCCGGAAGTTTAGGTCGCTGATCGTCACCTCTCTATGGATAAGCTCTGCGCCGTAAAAGCTCTGCTCGTGAAAACGCGTCAAGTCGATGATCGCTTCGCGCAACGATTTTGAAGGGATCGTCCCCGAGTTAAGACAAGATCCCCCAGGGTGATCGTCTTTCTCAATGATCGCAACGACTTTACCAAGCTTCGCCGCCTGGATCGCCGCCTTCTGTCCAGCAGGACCCGTCCCTATCACCACCAGATCAACAGATATTTCCTCCATCTCTTTCCTCAGCAGCTAAAACATATAAATAGAATTTTTATGCAAAACCTATGCCAACAAACAGAAAGAATTCTTTTTATCCTTGAACAATATAGGTTGAAAGGCCTATGCTATGCCCCTAAAATATAAAGTTTATTTTGTTGTTTAAGGAGACTCTTTATGAGCAAATGCTGTCAGCTGACGAAGAAGAAGCCTGTTGCAGGGCGCACGTATACAACCCGCGGTATTGCGAAGAAGAAGAAGGGGATTGGCTTGAAGATTACAGGCAAGACGGCACGCCGTTTTTGTCCCAACCTGTTCAAGAAACGGTTTTGGTATGCGGAAGAGAATCGCTTCGTTACGTTGAAGCTTTCGGTTGCAGCCTTTCGTACAATGAATAAGGTAGGTGTTCACCGCATCGTCACTCAGCTCCGTTCCGAAGGCCAAAAGGTTTAAACTCCTATAAGGTTTAAATTTCCATACAATTAAACGCGAAGAGCGCGAAGAAAGCGAAGAATATCCTTCGCGCTCTTCGCGCTTTTCGCGTTAAAAAAAAGCAGCCTGCACCTCTTAGCTAGGGGATGCAGGCCACCCATCATCATCATCAGATGCCTTCTACCCTCACCTTGCGGCAAGGATACGTAGAAGGGCTTTGGGAACTTGATTTGCTCTGACGAGCAAGGAAGTGGAAACCTCTGCTTTTACTCTTTCTGCAGCGAGGAGTGCCGACTCTTCAGCGATATCAGCATCACGTAAGAGGCTTTCCGCTATACTGAGATAATCGGTGTACGTCTGTTGTGATCGCACCGAGCTCTCTATCCTGTTGAATGCTGCGCCCATAATCGACCGCTGAAGGGTAACTCTATCGATCGCTTTTTGGATAGCAGCAAGACTCTTTTGCGCTTTATCAATGGTGTCGACAGAGGAGCGCGACAGCCCTAATGTGTAGAGGCGTACATCACCTGTCTGCACAAACATCTGTTGTAATGCCTCGCCACCAGTATGCACGCGGAAATTGCTTCTGTTGGATCCTCCAAGCAAGCTAAATGCACCGAATCCGCTTAACCCTGTTGGCTCAAGGATAGTATATACATTCCCTAGGGTAGGCTTCTCTCCAGCCTCAAATTTTACGCCCATAACATCATTCGTATTGCTGTCGACAAAGACAAGCTCACGATTGTCAGCGCTGATTGTCAGTGCGCTAATGGCGACGTTTTCTCCTACCTGGAAAGAGGTGTTTTCTTGTGTCTCGAGATTGACGACACGCACCACGCTGCTTGACGGAGAGTCGATAAGGTATAGACCATCTTGGCTAATAGCAAACTTGCCGTCTGTAGTGACAAACGACAACGTTGATGGTGTCAGTTCAATATTGACATTGCCAGGCGAGAAGAGGGACCTGCTGACGATGTTACCGCCCGTATTGAGATAGTAGACGCGATCTGCATAGACGGAAAACTGCTTTGATGCAATATCTGTTATCTGTGTACCATCAACGATAGCGCTCTCTTCTCTCCATGTGACGCTGTTTTGCTGGTGGAGGCTATAAACGCCAGGGGTAGAAGCGCTTTCCTCTAAGAACCAGAGCCGCCCTTTCTCGTCAACGCTCAGCCCACCAACGTTGATACTGCTGCTGTCGCGTGCCAATGTTCCCTCTTCGATATCTAAGCGCGACAGGCTCCTATTGTTGTCGATATAGTAGATCTGTTCGCCATTGAGCGAGTTAGCATGGACGCTATTTGCACTGATCGCAAACTGGACGTCATTGACAGAGCTCAGTTCGTTGAGCAGTTTAACGGGGTAGGTGTAGTTTTGTGATCCGTCGAGTTGAGAAAACTGCAACGTCTCTTTGTCTTTATTATAGATGACCATCTGATCGCGCCCTGCAACATTGAGCGAGCTATACTTGGCTTGCCTGGCGATACGTGACAGTTCACTTTTTAACTGCTGAAACTCCAGGTCGATATTCGCACGATCTCCAGAGTTTTTAGAAGCATCGCTACCAGAGATGGCGAGTTCACCCATCCTGCTCAAAATATCTTGCGACGACTGCATCCAACTATCAGCACTGCTCACCATACTCATCGCATTCCCCATGCCACGATTAGCTTCGTTGCTGTTGTGGATCTGAAAGCGAAAAGATTCTGCAATACCAAACTCAGCAGGGCCTTCACCCGGGCGGTTAAGCTTGCTGCCCGAAGAGATACGACTCATGCTGTTAAACATTGAACGCACAGCAAAACGATAGTTGCTATGCACTGGAATAGCTAAAGAATTAGTTAAAAGATAGGTTCCCACCATGTCGATCCTCCTTGATCTTCTATGGTCTGATGATGATCTGTTTTCCCTGATGACACTTATCTATTCGGTAGAAGCAGATCGATACTTTAGCTTTTATTCACAAATTTCTGTATATCCATTATCTCCATGAGATTCATAAAGATACGCTTCTTCTTACGCCTTGGCGTCACGGCAGCGATCGGCCTTGCCGCACTCTTCGTCCTACTGCAAATTTTTTCCTTTTCAACAGTAGAGCTTCCATCAGAAAAAAATCCTTTGATCATCTACTCTCCCCAGGCACGCAACGACCTCAAAGAGGTATTTATCGCAGCGATACGAGAAGCGAAAGAGGATCTTCTCCTTTCTATCTTTTCTCTTAAAGACCCTGACATCATCAGGGAGTTGGACAACAAGGCACGACAAGGGGTCTCCGTTGCCATCTTTGCCGACCGCACAAACACAGCAAAAAAACTCTCTACACGCCTATATACTTCCAAAGCAAGCAAGGCTGTTGTTCCCGGCTTGATGCACCAAAAAGTGCTCATCACCGACAATAACAGGGTATGGATTGGCAGCACGAATTTGACGACGTCGTCACTGCACATGCACCAAAACCTTGTCGTCGGCATCTACGATCCTGCGATGGCCAAAGAGTTAAAAAGAGGGATCGAAGAGAGGGATAAGAAGCTTAGAACGACAATGTTCAACATAGGAGACCAGCAAGTCGAGGTATACCTGTTACCGCAACACAAAGAAGCGCTTGGAAAAGTGTGCGATTTAATCGAACAGAGTAAGAAGTCGGTACATGTCGCCATGTTCACCTGGACACATCCCAAACTCACTCATGCCGTCATCGAGCAACACAATCGAGGTAGGGAGGTGAGCTGTGTCATCGATCGTAACGCCTACTACGGATCGAGCAAAGGGGCCGTAAGCAGTCTAAAACATGCAGGTGTTCCTGTTACACACAGCATAGGCATGGGGTTGATGCACCACAAGCTGCTCGTCATCGATGGCAATACTCTCGCCACAGGATCTGCCAACTGGACCCGTTCAGCGTTTAGTCAAAACAGCGAAGCGCTCCTCATTGTACACAACCTCAACGATCAGCAAAAAAGAAAGGTGGCCCTCATCTGGAGAGCGATCGAAGCCTGCTCACAACCTTGATATACACGCGAAGAGAATACCAAAGCCTTTTTATTAAAGCCCGGAGGGCGCTCGATCAAAGCCTCGGATGACGAGCGAAGCGAGGAATCCGTGGTAATGCAAATGAAGATGGAGCCCGGAGGGCGATTGAATGGCTAAACTACCATGAAAATTTTCATCCGGTTTGTATGGGAGATAGTTGTGTTGAAAACTACATACATTTAATAGTTGCAACAAGAGTCCGCGAATGCAACAAGAGTCCGCGAATGCGACAAGAGCCCGCGAAGACCTCATTTTATTCTATATGGATCTCGACTGCATTCCTGTGTGA
>JAFITR010000096.1 GCA_017116025.1 Simkania negevensis | reverse complement strand
TCGCAATCGACTATCTCTTTCGAGATCCTGCCTAACCGTTACGTCAGGGGATAACGAGGTCCTGGCCTACGTAGATACGGTCGGTGGAAAGGTTATTGGCACTTTTGATTGCGCTGATAGAGGTATTGAAGTCGCGGGCGATGTGCTCCAGGGTATCTCCTGCTTGTATCGTGTAGAGACGCTGTGTGGAGCCGGAAGAGGAAGGCGTTTTTCTGGAGTTTTTTTGGACAGCTTTGACGATCGACTGGGTTGTCTGGGTGAGTTCTGCTATTTGTGTGTCTAATGTTTTGTTAATGGTTTGAATTTCTTTTTGGAACTGTGCCATCGTTGAAGAGGTTTGGTTGGCGTGCTGCTGGAGCGTTTTTAATTCTTGCGGTAGTGCCGTGTATTGGCTGTTGACCTGGTTGATGCGCTCTTCTAAAGCCGAAACCTTTTTCTTTAAAGCGAGCAGTTCTGTCCGCGTGTTGGTCGACAGTTGTTCCTGCATCGCCTGTGTAGAAGAGTCTTTTTGTGAGAAGTGATTTTCGAAGATTTGCTGTTCGACCTTGATGTTCTTGAGTTCAAACTGCAGATCATTGATGTCTCTTCTCGCAGTATCGAGTTCGAGAGAAAGCTGGCTTTTGTTAGGCTGGTTGCCACTTTCTGGATCGAAGCAGCCTGTAACAAGCCCTGCACAAGCTATGAAAGCGAATAGGGGGGTTGATCTCGTTAATAGTCTTTTCAATCGCATAAAAAAAACCTCATTGTTTTCACCATCTCTTGGATGGCAAATGATTAGTTGTAACGTCCAGAGGTGCTGTAGGTTTTGAAATCTCCTCGCCTGTTCAGTCTCCTTGCAGTCTCGTCATTGCCTGAAGTGATCGGACGTTCTTTGCCATAGGAGATAGTGAGGATTTTGTCGGGATTGATGCCTTCTTTGACAATCATGTTTCTGATCGCATTGCTTCTTCTAGATCCTAAAGCAAGATTGTATGCGACCGATCCCCTTTCGTCACAGTGTCCCTCTACAAAGATATATAAGTCGGGGTGGCTTTTCATGTAGTTGGCAATTTTTTGGACCGTTTTTTGGTTATCCTGACCTTCAATGACGTACTCGTTATAGCCGAAATAGATTTTGTGAAAAATAGCGGCAAGTTGGCTGTCTGTCGTTGGGTCCATGAAGCCCTCAATACCAGGAATGCCTCCTGTGCCAGGCTCTACCTTCGACTGTGGGATAGCGGTGTGGGCATCAATGCTGCGCAAAGCATGGCTATCGCCTACCATAATCTTTTGGTATAGGTCATCGTCGCGTAAAGGAATGAATTCTTCATTGTTTTTTTGATAGAAATCATCGCTAGTCATCATCTGCTGCGTTTCGTTCTTGCCTGTAAAGAAGGTCTTCATCCCTTTACCCATATAGCGTCCAGCCGTTTTAGTGTCTTCCCATACTTCTACACCTGAGCGGTGGCATCCTGATACGATGCAGCCGAGTAGAGCAATTAGAGAGATGAACATCAGTGGTTTTCTAAACATGATTTCCCCATTTCAATATCAATGAACAATGTTAAAGTAACACATATATATATTAGATCCGCTTACAAAGCAAACCTCTTTTATTGTCTGGCCTCCCAGTTGGGAAAGCGTTTTTCTCCCTGCCCTTGTGTGATTTTTGTCGCATGCGGTTGGTTGAGGTTGATGAGGTAGAGTTCGCTGCTGTTGTTTTCGGAAGAGTTGAACATAAGGTGTAGGCTATTAGACGCCCATGTGGGGTTTTCTTTGTGGCTAGCGCCTTGCGTAAGCTGGCGTTCTCTTCCCGATGCAAACTCATAGACCCAGATCTGTCTTGTCCCATCGGCCTTTGCGCTGTAAGCGAGCTTTGTGCCATCGGGAGACCAGGCAGGGCTAGTGTTTTCCCTGTTGGCCCTAGTGATCAGTTTGATGCTGCTGAGGTTCGGCTTTTGTCCATGCTTGGGGACATCGATCGTATATATCCTCGGCACGCCATCTTTGTTGGAGACAAAAGCGATTTTGTTTCCATCTGGGCTAAAGGTGGGAGAGCCTTGTGTTGCGCGTGTTGAAGAGAAGAGCTGTTTGGCCTTGCCTATTGTACCAATCTCCGGACCGAACTCTTGGATGAAGAGGTCGGGGTTGCCGGCAGCATCACTGATGAAAGCGATGAGGTCACGCTGTGGTGAGCATACGGGCATGAACTGGTTCCCCGGCAGTGTTGATAGGCGTGTCCCTAGGCCGTCGCGTAAAGATGCTACATAAATTTTTGGCTGCCCGGTCTTTTTATACGAAGTGTAGAAGAAGCTTCCGCTGCCATAACCTGGCTTGGGAGGAAGGTAGCTAGGGGTGACGCATAGAGTGTTCTCATATGTGATCTGGTGCGCGTTGCCTCCGTCGTAGTCGGCTTGCCATACCTCTGCCGTCCATTTGAGAGGGTCTTTGCTGTTGTGCCTGTCCCGTACTGTGTAGAGAACACGAGTGCTGGCAACACCTTCTGTGCCAAACAACTCTTTATGGATCGCATCAGCAAGCTGGTGGATGTGGCGTCGATCTTCGTCAATATTGCCTGTTAAAGGGATGCCATCGATTTTTTTTACCGTTGCATTGGTCGTTGAGGCGATGAGAGTAGAAAGAGTCTCTTGTGTGACCGTTGGTGTAATGATATAGAAAACACTCTCTGCCTTCCACTTCTGCAGCGATGTCGATGTAAACGGTTCCTGGGCAAGCTTCTGGCGAGAAGCTGTTCTCTCTACACCTTGCGTGGCGCCATTGTTGTTGAGGTCAAAAGAGAGGACTCCTTCGATTTGTGCTAAGTAGGTTGAAGAGAAGCGGCTGTTATCACTTTGCACTGGATTAAGATAAAGAGGTAGAAGCTGGCTGGCTGTCGGTAGGCGTACAAGGATGGGCCCCTCATCTGGAACTTCTTGTTGCTCGGTGTGTGCAATGTTGGGTATGGCAAAAGAGAAGATGATCAACAAAAGGGAGAGAGGAGAGTATTTCTTGAAGATGGTTGCCATGTTCCTTCCTTTAGATGTCGTTGCTTAAAGTTAGAGTAAAAATATGTTGTTGTGCTGTGCCGAAGTGGCTGCCAAAACCGGGAAATTTGACTGCAGGAAGCTTCTGCGCAATATATTCTTTGTTCTGTGTGCTCTTTGCATCAACAATCTCCATCTGCTCTACACTGCCATCGCGGCTAAGGGTCAGTCGGACGGTTACGTTACCATATTCGGGCAAACGGAGCAAGAGCCGAAGGCGTTGAATCAACTCATCCTGATAACCAGCATGCTGATTGGCAGAGGGAGTCTCTTGGGTGAGAGGGGCAGAGATTGTTTGGGCCGGCTGAATCGTTGTGGGTAGCTTGACTTCCCGTGTTATGGGAGAAAGGTCGTCATCGAGCGACTCCAGCCTGGTGAGGTTCTCTTTTAACAGTTTGACAAGATCGTCGTCGATCTTCTCTTCTTTGCGTACGGTACGTGCTACGCGGGGAGGAGGGGTAGAACGTTTTGTCTGCTCCGGCGGACGTGGCTTTGGAGAAACAGCCTTCTGCTCTGTTGATCGCTCTTTTTGCGCTCGCCGAGCAGGCGGTGTGGATCGAGAAGGGGTGAGCTCTACCGTCCTTACTACAATAGACGTTGGCTTTGCCTTGAACGAAGCTTTGCCCTTCCATTGCCACGTGAGCATGACACAAAGGAGCGCGTGGGCGACGAGCACAACAACAACGATACGGATAAAAAAGCGTTTTTCTTCCATATTAACGAGGATTAAGGATTACATCCATCTCTTCAAAGCCCGCACCTTCTGCAGCGTTTTTTACCTCTTGATAGGTGCCAAACTGGGCGCGTTTGTCGTGGAACAGCTGCAGGCGGCGTGTCGGGTGTTCCTCTTTTGCTTGCATAAGAAGAGCTGATAGCTGCTTGGGCGTTACCTGCTGGTCGTTGTATTTGATTGTGTTGTCCGACAGAACACGCACGGCAATAGGGCTTTTCTCCTGTACAGCGGTAGGGATTGTTGTGCCAACGTCCTTATTGGCAAGGAGCACTTGGTCCACTTCAAGCAAAGGAGCGATAATGATGAACATGATCAAAACGACAAAGACGACGTCGATCAGAGGAGTGAGGTTGATGATCGGGTCCTCAAGCTCGTTAGATCCTGCCCTTGTACGCCTTCTACTCATCGCTTCCTCTATACAACGTTGACTTTTCGATACTGCATCTCTATCGAAGCGAGCATGAGAGTAGAGAAGTCCTCCATCTCTGTGTGGAAGGTGCGTATGAAGCTCTTGAGATAGTTGTAGGCGATGAGAGAGGGGATCGCGATGATGAGGCCGATGACTGTTGTCGCTAGCGCCATCGACAGCCCGCCAAGCATCATCTGGCTGCCTCCCATCGATTGGTTTTGTAAGCCGCCGAAGGTAATCAAAATACCCCATACTGTGCCGAGAAGCCCTAGAAAAGGGGCAAGGCTGACGACAGTCGACAGGATAAAGAGATTCTTCTCTAGATGTGTGATGCGCGAGGAGATTGTTGTATGGAGATGTGCTTCTACTAAGGTGATATCCGCAGGAGAGAGGTAGATTGGATCATTGTCGTTGAACCCCTCGTTTTCAAGATGCCTCTTGTTCTTGTTAAGAATTTCAAGCGTTTGCTGCTTGAGCACTGTGTATATCTGCAAGAAAGAGTTTGGAAAATGGCCTGACTTGTTTTGAGGTAGCTCTAAAGAAAGAGGAGAAAATCGTTTGTTGGAAAACAACGCTTGGAAATCGCGCGCTAACTTGCGTTCTTGATGGACCTGCTTTACCTTGTAAATAATCAGCACCCAGCTAACAACAGAAAGGGCGTAGAGAAAGAGCAAGATAAGACGTCCCATGGCGTCCGACTTGGCATACGATTCAAAAAGAGGATGGCTGGCGAGGATAAGCGGCATTGGGGCCATAGCAGTGTCTTCCTAAGCGGTATTGACGAAAAGAGTGGTAGTATCTCACAATGTCCCAAATTGTCAAGAGGTTCGAGGTGTAGATGTTGATCGATTCCCACGCCCATCTAGGGTCGATGGAAGGTGATAGTGCTGAGTATCTTGATCGTGCTAAGCAGGCGGGTGTTTCTGCTATTGTCAATATATGCACTGATGCGGCTACCTTGCAGAAGGGTCTAGCACTTGCTAAAAGTTGTAACGATGTATACAACACAGCAGCAACGACGCCACACGATGTTGAAAAAGAAGGAGAGTCGCTCTTTCCCCTTATGGCTCATCATGCAAGGCAGGGGGACCTCGTCGCTGTCGGAGAGACAGGGTTAGACTACCACTACGAACACTCTAATCGCCTTCTTCAACAGTACTTCTTGCGCCGTTATCTTGCCCTTGCAATCGACTGCTCCCTGCCCGTTGTGATCCATTGTAGAGATGCTTTTGACGACCTATTTCGTATCATCGATGAAGACTATACCGTTAACGGTGTCCATCGCCCCGGAGTGCTCCATTGCTTCACAGGGACCATGGCAGAGGCCCAACAAGTTGTACAGCGTGGATGGTTCCTCTCCTTTTCCGGTATCGTTACTTTTAAAAAAAGCGAAGAACTCAGGAAAGTAGCCGCGTGGGTGCCGATAGAAAATATGTTGATAGAAACTGATAGCCCCTACCTTGCACCACAACCATTTCGCGGTAAGCCAAACGAACCTGCATACCTCATCGAAACGGCCAATACCATGGCAACCATTAAGGAAATGACCGTCGAAGAACTCGGAGCTGCTACCGCTAACAATGCCAAAAAACTCTTCAAAATCCATTGAGTGTTTGGAAAGGGCTAATGTCCTCTTGATGTCAACGGACGTGCACCGGAGGCCATTTTCTTCAGGCCTGCTCGAGTTTGGCAGTTTCATCGCGGTAGCGATGTGAAGTGAAAGGGAAGGGC
>JAFITR010000095.1 GCA_017116025.1 Simkania negevensis | reverse complement strand
ATATTCATTTTTTTGTAAAACTGCCAAACTCGAGCAGGGCGAAGGTCTGACAACAATTTCGACCTTCGGTCTGAAGAAAAAGCAATACTCCTTCTGGGGGGTTAGTTGTAGAGTTTCTTAGCATCGAAAATAGTTACAAAGAATATTGTGTTTTTTGCCCCGGAGGACTTTATGTTGTACTTTGGAGAGGCCAAGATACATTAAGACCTAACAGGAACAGGAGTTTTTAGCTTCTGTTGGAGAGCTTCTAATGCATTGATATAGCGTTTTAAAATGGTCTGGATTTTATTAAAGTTTGGTTGTTGTTTGTTGTCGAGTACGTTCATACAATGATCCGATATGCTCGGGTGAGTATCGTATAGTTGGTTATGGGAAAGGATCTCTTTTAACGCAGCGCCTGTTACGTGATGGTTTATGTGTAAGCCCTGTAGGGTGTAACGCGCAAAACGTGCGATGCGCTGAATTTGTTCGCCCAAAAAGTCGGCTTTTCTCTCCTCGTATGCATCGGGAATCCGGATGATGTGGTAAAAAGTACAATTTGTTTTAGTGGGGTGATTATAAATAAATAGCAGTGGAAAAGAATTTTGAGCTGTTGTTGTTAGAGCCGTCATTTGTTTCTCCGTTTGTAACTAATCAGTTTGCTGTGTTGTCGTTTGGATCAATCGTTCCATGGGGTAGGTGGACGAGAAGTTGCTTGATTGGAAGAGGTCGGTGTATTTGCAGCTGATTGGGCCGTTCTATCTGTGTGATTGACTCTTGTCGAAGAAAGCTGTGGTAGTGTGGATGAGGAAGAATCTAATGCAGAAGCAGCTGGATCTGAACTAGGTGATGAACTACTTGCGCTTTGTTCTGCTTTGCTTTGCCCTCTTTTTTGTGCTGTACCGAAGTTACTACGATCCCAGTCGGGGGAGTTGCCAGATCGCGCGGTGGTAGGGGGTGACATTAACGTGCTGGTAGCGGGCGAGGCTTGGTCAGCAAGATGCTTCTGTGCGGCTCGTTCTAGCCCATCGGTATAGCGTCGAAAGGTGATTATGGTTGCATGGTAGATTCGTTCGGAGAGCAGTTGCTCGGCGTTCTCGCTTTGTTCGGCCCTTTTGGCTTGTTGAACAAGAAAATGCGAGATGGTTGAGTGAAATTGGCTTATGAAGTTGCTGGCTAAAGATGTCGTTAATTCAGCGCTTGTTAATGGCGCTGGTTCATTTGTGGATAGGTATTGCTCTGCATACGTAGCGATGCGCCTGGCTTCTGATTGCATGAATTCTGATATATTGCCAACGTGCTCAGGGGGGACCAGAATGGTCTGGGTAGAATCAAGTAAACGGTTTCTTTTATCTCTGAAGGAATAGGTAAATTCTACTGATTTACAACCTGAAACTGGTGCTGGGCCTGCCATTTGTTGTTGTCGTAGTTTTTTGTTGCTATTAGTTTAAAGAATAGTTTGGGGAAAGGCAAAGAAAAAGTAAAGGATCCTTTTTTCTGTAACGATAATCAGCAGGGCGAAGGCTTGCTCGAGTTTGGCAAACCAACGCTTTAGGAGGAGCATACTACTTCCGTTATACCCCTTCTGTTGCGCTGGAAGAGCTCGCAGCAGGAGGTGCGGTGGAGTAAAACGCAGATGGAATTTGATGAAGAAGCCCGGGGAATAAATCCGTAAAATTTTTTGGGGAAGGAGGAGCAATACGGCTCTCTCCTTCAGCTTCTGTTAGTATATGAGCATAGCGTTGAAAGTCCTCTTGGAGTTCATAAATTTTATTTGCGTCAATGTTTTGTTTTTTGGATAGCAAAAAGATGTTTTGCGGGAAATCTGGGTGAAAAGTATCTAGCTGCTCGCTGTGTAATGCATCTTTTAACCTCTCTTTTGTTGTGGGCAAGAGCAGATTACTTATCGCAAATAGGCTAATGCTCGTACTTTGTTGCTGCAGGAAGTCGGGTATTGTTTCTCTGTGGCTATGAGGAACGTTGATGGCATAGTACAAGTGATAAGGCACAGTGGGGAGGGTGTGCGACAAAATTATTGTGTAAGATGTTGTTGCTGACTGGCCTGCGTTAACCGGCACGGAGATAACAGTCAGTGAAGTGTTGGTAGCGGGTGAGTTTGGTGTTGGGGGAGTGGTGGCGGTGAGTCGCTTTGTGCTTTCTCGTAGAGCATGGGCATAGCGTAGAAGAGCGAGGCGGATTGCTTGCGAAGACCATTCGTTTGTTGTTGTAGGGTGGGCTTTTTTAACGAGGTATTGGGTAATGCCTGGGTGAATTTGGTCTAAGTTGTAGTCATTAAAGCTTCGACGTAATGTCTCTTGGTTCAAAGGTCTTATCTGCTCTAGGATTGTGGTAGTAAAAGCTAAGATGCGATTAGATTCGTTCAATAAGAAATTTGCTCTAACGATCTTTGGATCAGTTTGTCCAGTAGGAATCTGGACAACGTGAGTAAACGGATGACTAACACCCTTCTTATCAGTGTATTCGCAAGACAACTCTACGGGTTTAAAAATCGAATTTCCCGTCGTTTGCTCTGCCAGCTCTACCAGTTCGTCATCATCCGGAACGATCTCTTTTTTCTCCTTTGACTGGGCTTCTAGGGCAATAGGGAGCGGAAGTTTATGCTCTGTAGCAACATTTTGTGCTAAATCCCTTTGAATCCCCCCTGGGAATAAGCTGCTGAAATGCAGAACAGGAAAGGGGAAGGTCATAATCTTTATTTTGATCTCTTGTATCGTACCAATATAATTTCTAAGGGCCTCCTTGATCGTGAAAATATTATCTTCTCGTGTCTCTTTTTCCTTGGCGAATTTGAATTTGCCCAAAACGTAGTATGAAAAGTCTGGGTGAACAGCAAAGAAGTCGTTGTTGGTGAGCATCCATGTGAAGCTAGAGGTCGTTCTGGGCCATGATCTTTCTAGAGTATTTATAAAAGAGGACATTCTCTGAATTTCCTCATCGAGGAAGAGTAATATGTTGTTTTCTTGTCCAGGAAAAAGGTTGAGGGTGTGGTAAAAAATAGCATTGTTAGAATCGCATTTATACGATAATAATAGTTTATGACATCTTCCAGATGTTGCTACGTCTTGGTTTCTATTTATCGGTGTGATGATGAGACCTAACAATGAAACGTTGCTAGTGGATGAGTTTGACGTTGAGGAGGTAGCAGTAGTGAGTTGCTTTGCGTATGTTCGTAGTTCCTCGGCATAGCGTATGAGACGGAAGCGGATGGTTGGAGCGATCCTTTGCTTTGCTGGGATCTCTTGCGGGCTCATTAATGAAATGAGTTCGGCGGAAATGGTTGGGTGGATTTGGCGTATGTTGTGGTGTTCCAAGCTGCTTTCTAATCCTTCTCTTTCTAAGGAATTCACCTGCTCTATAATTACGCTTGCAAAAATCAAGATGCGGTCAGCTTCACTCGTCATGAAATGTGCTTGGTTGCTTATTGATTCAATAGGAATGTTGATGGTGTGGAAATGGGCAGGTGACCTGTTCTCGAGGCTATACCGAAATACTGTTGGCTGGTAATTTTGAGATGTCGTTAATTGGTGTGCCATCTGTTTGTCCATGTAGCTTGCCGCTTAAGCTGGGCTTATAAGCTCCCTCCAGGGTCTTCTGTCTTTAGACGCGTAGGCTGCCTTCTGGGGGCACTACGGCCTTTTCACTTGTCTTGATAACGGTTGCGCTGTTGGTAATCTGCCTATTGAAAAGTTTGCGGAGTAGATTAGCGCGGGCGATAAAGGGCTTTGCAATAGGCCGAAAGAATTCTTTGGCAAAGTGCGCTATTGCACCAGCAGCACGTGCTATTCCGCCCTTTGTTGGCGGTTGTTGGCTGCCGCGTATAGGCTTGATATTGTTTTCATCGGTTGCTGGTTGGACGAATCCTCGGGAGGCACAGCGTCCCTTGTCCTTGCCCTTGCTTAGGCCGTCAGAAGGTTTCTCCGTATCACCAAGAGGCGCCTCCGTCTTAGTGGGTGACCCAGGTGGTGTGGATGAAGCTAAAGCTGTTGTTTGTGAGATAGCGGCATTGCGGGTCGACGGGACAGTCAAAGCGAGGATCTTTGTTCGGAGATTTTTTATCTGCTCAAGATAAGCGTTAAAGGCCCGGTTGATCTTTGTTATACGATCATCTTTTTTATGTCGTAGCTTGAAGCATATGCCCACAACGTGGTGTGAAAAGTCTGGGTGAACAGCAAAGATATCATTGTCGGTGAGCAACTGTTGGAAGATCTCGGGCTCTGAGGTCAATGATTGTGGGTTCTCCATAAATGAGGAGATTCTCGTATGTTCTTCATCCAGGAAGAGCGGTATATTTTTTGTTTGTCCGGGACGAAGGTTGAGAGTGTGGTAAAAAATATGATCAGTCGAACAATATCTAAACGAAGATATTAGCTTGCAACATCTTTCAGACCTTGCTACTACTGGGTTCATGATGATGAGACCTAACACTGAAACGTTGCTAGTGGATGAGTCTGACGTTGGAGAGGGAGGGACGGCGAGTCGATCTGCGTATATTTGTAGTTCCTCGACATAGCGTAGGAGATTGGAGCGGATGGCTCGCAAGGTCTTTTTACTGTCCGATATCCCTCCGATTAATGAAATGAGCGCGTGGGCTATGGTTGGGTGCAATTGGTCTATGTTGTGGTTTTCAAGTTTGGTTTGAAATCTTTCGCTTTCTACAATATCTCTCTGCTCTATAAGTACGCTTGCAAAAACTAAGATGCGGAAAGCTTCATTCGCTATGAAATTTGCTTGGTCGTCGCTTGGATCATCAGGCACGTGGATGGTGTGGGGAAAGAAAAGCTCCTGCCTGTTGAGGTTATAAAAAAATTCTATTGGTCGGAATTGTCTTGTCTGGCAATTTGGATGTTTCACTGACGAGTCTGTCACCATTAATGCGGAAGCCTCGGGCACATCATCATCATTCCACCCGAAGCTTGGGGTTAACGACTCATTCGATTGAGGTAACGGCATTGGGAAAGAGGTGGCATGAAGGGGTGAGCCCTGCGTTGCGTCTGTTGAGTGGGGGCGGGGATCAGGAGAAGAGTCGACAGATGCCTTTGCGGCTGACCTGGTTGGTTGGTCGGTCGATAACGCGGCAGCAGCAGTGCCAATCACCGAAACTTGGCGAGTGGGTAAGAGATCGCGCTCCGTTGCTTTTTTGCGTAGTCCAGCGCAATAGTGCTCGGATATGGTCCCAAGCCCTCTCATGGCTGGCTCGATGGGGCGGACGTCGTCGAAGGTGTGCGGGAGCGCGTAAGAAAGTGCCCTGTGTAGGGTTCTGTGAACTGCGTGGATCTCGGTTGGCAATTGCCAAGCCTCGCTTAGCTTGTATTCTCCTTTTGAGCGATCCGCAAAGATTAGGTCCAAGCGTAGGTTGTCCCGTACATAAGTAGAAATACGGTCAGCTTCCCCCCTCAAGAAAACTGGTACATTTCCCAGCTTGTCGTTCGGAATGCGCAACGCATGTATCTTGGTAACCCTCTTTCCAGAGTTACTTGTGTATGAATATCCCAACGATAGTGGTGTAGTACCTTGAGCTAACGATAGTGATGTAACACCTTGAGCTGCTACTGTTATTGGGTCAGCCATTTGTTTCTTCGCTATTTGTTGTTGTAAGTTTTTTCTGCATAATTTAAAGAATATTCTAAGGAAAGGCAAAGAAAAAGTAAAGGATGCATTATTTTCATTTCGTTTGGCCAACAAAAAATCGCACTCCTTGGATAATTCTTACGCCTCTGCCGAGGCTTTGTGTTTATATTGTTTGCATACCCCGAGCTCCAGTACAGGGCTGCCGTCCTTCCCTTTCGCACGGGGCTTTTACACTTTGCATCGCTACCGCGATAGCTTTTTGGTCACGGGGTTCCCGACCCCCGTAAACAATTACATTTTTTTACCTGAAAATTTGTCAAATTGTACTATTTTTTCTGCAAAAAAAA
>JAFITR010000094.1 GCA_017116025.1 Simkania negevensis | reverse complement strand
GAGGGTGGGGATGGCGTATCCTGAGAGGGTATTGCGGAGCTGTTCAATAAGTATAACAGCTTGTGAATCAGCGACTTCGAAGTGTTCTGCTCCTTGTACACGATCGAGTTGGTGTAGGTAGTATGGTGTGATGGCGTTATTAACGAGCCTTTCGCAGAGTGTTTTGAGGGTAGTGAGATCGTCGTTGACGCCTTTGAGCAGGACGGTTTGTGAGAGAGTGGGGATGGTGAGTGCTTGGATTTTACGCATGGCGTGCATCACCTCGTCGTCGAGTTCGCTTGCGTGATTGGCATGGAGGAGGAACCATATTTGCATCCTGCTGGTTTTTAGCATGTTGCAAAAATCTTCGTCGATACGTTCGGGAATGCCTATGGGGAACCGGGTATGGAATCGGAGGCGTTTGATGTGTGGGATGTGATTGAGTTGTGCGATGAGTTGTGCGAGTCGTTGATCGCTGAGTGATAGTGGATCACCCCCACTGAGGATTATTTCTGATAACGAGGGATCTTGTGCGATGAGCTGGAGTTCTTCTGCAAAATCATACGGTGTTGTCGTCTTGTTTTCCGTAGAGTAGTGTTGTCGGAAACAGTAGCGGCAGTGCATGGCGCATGCTGAGGTGGTGTAGAGGAGGGCGCGGCCTTGGTATTTATGGATGAGGCGGGGTGTTTTCTGTGCTAGGCGGTCGCCGACGGGATCTTTTGTGTAGCCAACAGCCGACGCAGTTTCTTTTTGGCTGGGCAGAAATTGGAGGAGAATAGGGTCGTTGAGGGAGCCTTTTTTGATTTTGTCGGCGAGCCTACGCGGTAGGTTGAGGGGGAAGTGGCTGGTTGGCAGAATCGTATCGCGTTGCTGTTCAGTGAGCTGTAGAAAGTCAGCAAGAGTTTTCCAGCAGGTAATGTTTTCTCTTTGGATCTTGCGCCAAAGTGAAGGAGAGCGGGTAATCATCGGCAGATTGTTAGTAGTTAAATCGTTACCCTTTCGGTAGGATTTGTTCTAAAGCGGAGAGGGATTTTGTCTGATCTGCTGTTTTTTCGTCAATGCGTGTGATGTCGGCCCCTAGGGCGGCGAGTTTTTTGTCGAGCTGCTCATATCCGCGGTCGATGTATTGTGTGCCGGAGATGGTTGATGTGCCTTGAGCGATAAGGGCGGCCATGATGTAGGCAAATCCTGCTCTTAGATCGGGGATGTCAATGTCTTTGGCGTGCAAGGGTGTGGGGCCTTTGACGACGATACTATGGTCGTAGTTGTGTGCGTGGAAGCGGCATGAACGTCCTCCTAGGCAGTGTTGAAACGTTTCTATTTCTGCGCCCATGTTGTTGAGTTCGTTGATATAGCCGAAGCGGTTTTCGTAGACTGTTTCGTGGACGATCGAGCTGCCTTCTGCTTGTGTGAAGAGGACAGTGAAGGGCTGTTGCCAGTCGGTGGCAAACCCGGGGTATACGTCTGTTTCGATGTGTACCTTCCCTTTGAGAGGAGTATCATAGAAGAATTCGATGCCTTCTTTTTTGACGTTGAAGCCGCCGCCCACCTCGCGCAGCTTGTTGAGGAAGGTGATGAGATGTGGTTGTTGGGCGCCTTCGACGAACACCCTGCCTTTTGTTGCGATGGCAGCCATCCCTAGCGAGGCGATCTCTAGCCGGTCGGGGAGAATCTCATGTTCGACGTCGTAGAAATGTTTGGTCCCTTTCACTTGGATCGTACGGTCGTTTTCAAGTGAGATGATTGCACCGAGTTTTTGTAAGAAGAGGATGAGGTCGATGACTTCTGGTTCGATGGCGGCGTTACGTATTGTCGTCACCCCTTTGGCTCGTACGCTGGCGAGGATAGTGTTCTCCGTTGCCCCTACAGAGGGGTAGGCAAGGTCGATGCATGTTCCCGTTAGGCCGTGGTGTGCTTGGGCGAAGTAGGCCCCCTGTTTTTTCATGCGTCTGTATTCGATGACAGCGCCGAGCTGGCGCATGGCGTCAATATGGAAGTTGATGGCGCGCTTGCCGATGAAGCAGCCTCCAGCCGTGGGGACGATGATGTCTTGGTCCGTCCTGCCGAGAAGAGCGCCGATCATCAAGATGGGAATGCGGTTGGAGCCGGAGAAACGTTGTGGGATGTACGACGTTTTTAAGACGCGCGTCTGTACCTCCATCACGCCTGCTTCGCGGTCCCAGTAGATATCCATCCCCACCTCACGGCACATCTCCGCTGTGATCTCCACGTCGCCAATGTTGGGGACGTTGGTGAAAATGCATTTTTTGTCAGAGAGGAGTGATGCGACAATGAGCTTGGTGGCGGCGTTTTTTGCCCCAGAGGCGCGTATAGAGCCTTCGAGTGGTTTGCCCCCTGTGATTTTAAATAGCTCAGCCATAACCCCTTCCCCATAATAGCGTATAAGATTTCATTGTATGGATTGCGCCCGTATTGAGCAACGGCTAAAAATAGTATTTGCTCCTTTATGCAGTGGTGATAGATACTGGTTTGCGTTATGAACAGAGAGAGCACAAAATCATTGTCTTTGGATGCGCCGACGCGTAAAAACCCCTTTTTTGCCTCCGTTGTTGAGCGCTATTGTTTGAACCGTGAGGGGCAAGGGCGTACCTACCATCTGCGCCTTGATCTGACGGGTAGTGGGATAGAGTACCGCCCAGGCGACAGCATTGCTGTGATCCCTTCGAGCTCTGTAGAGGCTGTGGGGCGGATGTTGAAGCTGTTGGGTTGTGATGGCAGCGAGATTGTTGTGGACAACCGTTCGGGCGAGGAGGAGACGTTGCAGCGCTTTTTGGAAAAGAAGGGCAACCTCTCTTCGCCGACAAGGCCTCTGTTGCAGCTCATCTGCGATCGGATGAGCAAGGGAGAAAAACGGCGTTCTATTGAAGCGCTCCTTGCTGATCGTGATCAGTTTAAAAAATTTATCGCCGATCATGAGGTGTGGGATACACTCGCAGCGTTGTGTGAGTTGCCTCCTCCTTTTCAAGATGTCTGTGATGTCTTGACGCGCCTGATCCCACGCCTCTACTCTGTCGCTTCGTCGAGAAGTATGGTAGGTGATGCTGTTGATTTTACCGTCGTAAGAACAGCCTATACGACATCGGATATTGCCAGACGTGGCGTCTGTACACACTACCTCATCGACGACGTTCCGCAAGGAGAAAACGTTGTTCCCGTCTATCTACAGCCAACGAGACTCTTTTTGCTGCCGGAAGATTCCGCTATTCCTATTATTATGGTAGGGCCAGGTACGGGGGTGGCCCCCTTTCGTGCTTTTATGCAAGAAAGAATGGCTGCCGCTGCTAAAGGGAGACATTGGCTCTTTTTTGGCGAGCGCTATGCCGCCAGCGATTTCTTTTACCAAGAGGAGTGGCAGCGCTATATTGATGCCGATATGCTGCGCCTCGATACCGCTTTTTCGCGGGACCAAAATGCCAAGGTATATGTGCAACATCGGATGATAGAAAATGCGAAAGCGTTGTGGCATTGGATGGAACAGGGCGCAATTTTCTACGTCTGCGGCGATGCGAAATATATGGCTAAAGACGTCGAAAAAGCCATGATGAGTATCATTAGACAAGAAGGGGGGCTCGGCGAGGAAGAGGCTGCCGCTCTCCTTAGAGAATGGAAGAAAGAAAAGCGGTATCTGACTGACGTCTATTGAGCGGTGACAGTGGTGATGATACAGAGACATTGGATGCCGTCGCCACAGCCAAAGTCGGTAAGCCCTTCCCCTGTCGTCGCTGTGATCCCTATCTGGTCCGTGTCGATATCCATCACCCGCGCAATCTTCTCCTTCATCTCGCCAATACGGTGGAGAAACTTCGGCTTCTTACCTTCCAACGCAATGGCAATGTGAGAGATCGACTGGTTGCCCAATGTCTTGAGCGCTTCTTCAAGGTAGACCTGGCTGTCGGTGATGCCGTCCTTGTGGCACAAGTCGTCAGCAATAGCCCCTAGGATATGAACCCCCGTTACCGAAGTGATTGCGTTACAGAGAGCGTGGAAGACGACGTCGCCGTCAGAGTTTGCTTGGAGACCAGGTGTCTCTTCGAAAGTGAGCCCTGCAAGAATACAAGGTTTAGATGATTCCTCTGTACAAAAACGGTGGCTATCTTGCCCTAATCCTGTTCTAATCTTCATAATATTGTCTCTTCTCCTTATGATAAAAACAAGCAAGGCATTTTCGGATATATCTACTTTTGAGGGAAGAAAAAAATATCGAGGACTTGTCAATATATGTTTGTTTAAGTAGAGTGCGAACACAGCAATTATATATACTGCAGGAGGCAAGTATGGCGAAAAGGGCGACGATTATAGGATTTCTTTGTTCTATCTTTGCCATTACGATCTCGACGATGATCGCAATTCTTTTTATGAAGGAGGCATATAGCGTTTGGCTGTTAGAGCTTGTTGGCCTTGCTCTTAGCTCGGCGGCAGGTGCTTTCATTGTAGGGTGGGGGGCGAGTGTGATCGTTATGTACAGGAGAAACAAGAAGCAGTATGATACGGCACTGCCTGACAATAGGCCAAAGGTGCAGCTTTATTTTGCTTGTGCAGGGATCGTTTCTGTTGTCGTTGCTGTTGTTGTCTTTTCTATGGATGACTACTACCTTCAAGAGGCGCGTACGACGGCAAACGACAGCAAGCGGCTTGTTCAGACCTATCAGTACGCAACGAAAGCGCCTATCCACAAAGAAAAGATCATGCTTTGCCTAGCAGGTAATCCCGTTACGCCTCCTGAGCTACTGCATAAGTTGGGCACGGCAGATTCCATCAAGGTACGCTCTTATATTGCTAAAAACCCTCGTACTCCTCCTGCTACGCTGAAAGCGTTGGCGCGCGACACCCGCGTGCAGGTGCGTTCAAGGCTGGCGACAAACCCGTCATTACCAAGCTCCGTCTTTGAGATACTGCTGCAAGACCCTGAAGACGAAGTTGTTCTTAACCTTTCCGACAACCCTGCTCTCCCCGAGGTGATGTTAGCACGTCTTGCACTGATGAAGAAGGCTGAAGAAGATTTGGGGTAAAGTCACCCTCCAGATCTCTTTGTTGTCGACAGAGAGAGACGGAGGCGTTTCATCGGAACGGTAAATGATCCACGTGGTTAATTGGAGGATGTGTGAAAAAAAATATCATCGTATCGTTGTTCGTTTTTTGTTGTTGCTTTTTTGCTTCGACACAACTTTTTGCAGAAGCTTGTGGACCGCATCTGCCAGAGGGTTGTTCGCCAGGTCAATTTTGTTGTAAGGAGAGTCTATCTTGTCTGCTCTTGTCCGATGTTGGTTTGTGTCGCTCTAGCCCTTCACCAGTAAAACAGCAAAAAGGTTGTGGACCGAATTTCCCAGAGGGTTGCTCGCAAGGCCAGTTTTGTTGTAGAGCAGGTTTATCTTGTATGGTTTTGGGTTCTCACTCTTGTCGCTGTTCATCAAACAGTGACTGTGGTGCTGAAAACATGGTATGCTACAATGGCCATTGCGAGACGATAGGCATCGGAGGTCAACCATGTGCTACGAACGATCAATGTCAGACGCATCTCTGCTGTGGCGATAAATGTTGTGCGTTAGACGATGTCTGCGACAATACAACCAGACAATGTCTGCGGCCTGAAAGAGCTTCGTGCGTTAGAGACGATCAATGTCAGGCGCATCTATGTTGTGGCGCCAAATGTTGTTCGCAGAAGCAGATATGCATAGCAGATGAATGTACGTATTGCGACAAGCCGTGTGGTATTAAATGTTGTGCCGAGGGGCAAAATTGCATCAATGGAGGGTGCGTAGCATTGCGTGGTGGAGGTGCATCGTGTTCACTTAATGCTGATTGTCAGACGAATCAATGTTGTGGTGGTAGCTGTTGTACCTGGCAGAGGCAATGTATAAATAATCAGTGCGTGCCTCTATAGAGTAAACGACCTAAGATACGCGTAAGCAATTCAATTGCTTACAGGCTGAAGGC
>JAFITR010000093.1 GCA_017116025.1 Simkania negevensis | reverse complement strand
AGCCTGAAAGGCTGCTACATTCATTTAGAAAGAATTAAACATTCGGGAACGTGCTGGTTAAAAATCGAATTCACGTTAACATAAACTCAAAACTCACGCTATAGCGGTGAATTGTGCAGCAAAACCTCGTACGGCTCAGATTGTTCTGGTGAAGTAGTGTGTTTCTTTATAAAAGAGGGACATTGTCTGATGCAATTCGCTACTCATCACCACCTTGTATTGACATTCAGGCAAGCTGTTGAGGAACATTTTGCCATACGGCTTACTAATGAGACGGTTGTCGAGGCAGACAATACAGCCTCGGTCGCTTTTTGTCCTAATAAGCCTGCCAAACCCTTGCTTGAATTTGACGATCGCTTGTGGCAGGGCATATTCGAAGAATGGACTACCTCCACGCCTAGCGATATTTTCGCTGCGCGCCTCGTTAAGAGGCTCTGTAGGGACTTTGAAGGGTAGTTTTGTTATGATCACATTACGCAATGTTTCTCCAGCAACATCTACTCCTTCCCAAAAAGAGTCGGTACCAAACAATACGCCCTTCTTTTGAGTACAGAACTCGCGGAGCAGAACTTGTCTCGTCCGCTCACCCTGCCTCAGAGAGTTACAGCCAATTTTCTTCAAAGGTTCAGCCAACAGGTCATAACACATTCTAAGCATACGGAAGGAGGTAAAAAGGACAAAGGCATTACCGCGGCTGGCTGCCACAGCTTGGTAGATCATTTCTGTGACAGCACGAAGATGGTTAGGAGAGTATTGTGAAGGCATATCTTTTGGAACAACAAGCAAGCACTGTTTATTAAAGTCAAAAGGAGAGTTAAAGATCTGTTCGACAAAAGAGCGATCAGGCAGCAAAGCCTCTGTCGCTCCCAAACGTTTCCTGTAAAAGTTGCAGTTGTTGTTTGTCGACAGCGTTGCGCTACACAAAAGAGCGGTAGCCATGCGAGAAAAGAGCCCCTCCGCAATAAGGTCGGCCACTTCAAGGCGAGCAGCAGTAAGCAGATACTCGTCTTGTCCTCTACGCTCCCTCTTCTCTACCCACTTCACCCAACGGCCATCATCTTCGGCACGATGAGAAGAGAAAAGGAGGAGATTTTCTGCCACCTTTTCAAGGCGCAAAGCAGCGGAATGAATATCAACCCTATACCCTTTGACTTTTTCTATCAGCGCATGATCTTTGCTATACTCAAAATCTTGATCCAAAGACCTAAGCTCCTGAGCATACCCTTTCAAAGCAGAAGAATATTCTTCGATAGCAGGCTTAACCTTCTCTATCCAAAACGCCCCGGTGAAGTCTTCTTTTTTCAGTCGGATCTTGCCATAGCTCCCCTCTTCCTTCCCTTCACCCTCGCTGCTCTGCTTCTGGTCGATGTACTCTTCAATATGGAGAAACAACCCATGCAGCTGTTTTAGGAGGCTATTTTTTTCAGCAATAAGATCTCGTTCCATCCTGCTTGACAGCGCCCGCATCGCATCACTCAGCTTCCCCTTGCTGTGGCGCATAATCAGGTGTACAAGGGTGGGCAACAGCCCTGTAGGGTGCAGCTTAGACTCTTTAGACAACCTGGCAAACGTCTTGGCGATCTCCGCTACAGAGACGTTGACAGCGAGCTGCTTTGTCGCCACATCTTCAACATTGTGTGCCTCGTCAAGAATCAAACGACTATATTTTGGAATCACTCCTTCGCCATCTTTCCTGTCGGTAGCAGCAGCGCACGCAATATCAGCAAAAAGAAGGTGGTGGTTGACAACAAGAAGCTGTGCCTCTTTAGCACGTTCGCGCACCTTAAAATAGAAACAGCGGTCGTAAAAATCACAATGTCTACGTCCACAAGCGTCAGACTCCGCCCGTACTTTCTCCCACGTCTCCGACGAACAAGGAAATTTAATGTCTGACAAAGAACCGTCAGCGGTATTCTCTGCCCATCCCTTGACACGCTCCATCTCCTTCTTCTCTTCTTCAGACAAAAAGGGCATCTCATAAGAGGAGTCGTGCAGCTTCCGCAAACAAAGGTAATTACCCATGCCCTTCAACAGCATAGCATGGATATCGATCCCCAACACTTTCTTCAACGCAGGGATGTCTTTGTTAAGAAGCTGCTCTTGTAATGTGATCGTGTTTGTCGAAACAACGATGCGCTCTTTGTGTTGTAAAGCCCACAATAACGAGGGAATAAGGTAAGCGATACTCTTGCCTGTCCCCGTGCCAGCTTCTAAGAAGAGAATCTGTTTCTTGTTCAACCCTTCGGTAACAAGGCGCATCATCTCACACTGCTCTGTACGCTCCTCAAAACCACGCAAAGCTTGGTGTACCCTCCCTCCAGGCTTCAGAAGGGCAACAACTTTTTCCGTATCAAGCCCTTCCTTCACCACTCAACCAGCTTCAAGGAGGTCGAGGAAGGCTTTCAACTGCTTAGACCTGGTAGGATGACGCATCTTACGCAACGCCTTTGCCTCAATCTGTCGGATGCGCTCACGGGTAACGTTAAACTCCAGCCCCACCTCTTCTAATGTCTTCGGCTTTCCATCAAGAAGGCCAAAACGCTGGATCAACACGACGCGCTCACGCTCTGTCAAGGTATTCAACACCTCGCTCATTTTCTCCTTAAGGATCGAATACCCCGTCGCTTCGGCGGGAGACTCTACGCCCGTATCTTCGAGGAAATCTCCAAACTGACTCTCACCACCGTCACCGACCTCTGTCTGCAAAGAGATCGGATGTTGAGCGATCTTATATATCTCCCTGATACGGTCGGGAGTCATGCCAAGCTCGTTTGCAAGCTCTTCTGGCGTAGGCTCGCGGCCTGTTTCCATCATCAGCTTCTTTGCGCCACGCAAGACCTTGTTAATGGTCTCGATCATATGGACAGGGATACGGATCGTGCGCGCTTGATCTGCAATAGCACGCGTTACCGCCTGGCGAATCCACCAGGTGGCGTAAGTAGAAAATTTATAGCCCCGACGGTATTCGTACTTCTCAACAGCTTTCATCAAACCCATATTACCCTCTTGGATGAGATCTAAGAAGGAAAGGCCGCGGTTGGTATATTTCTTTGCGATAGAGATCACAAGGCGCAGGTTGGACTCAACCATCTCCCTTTTCGCTTCTTGACTCTTGTCCATCCAGCGATAAAGCATGCGAACGTCTTTTTTGAACTCATCAAGTGTCCGCCCTGCCGCCAGCTCTCTCTTCTCCAGTTTCCTTTGCGCCATACGCAACTTCATATAGGCAAATTTGTTCTTTTCTGCACGCGGAGTCAGCTCGCTGATCTCTTTTTCCAACACTAAAAAACACTCATAAGCCCCTAGAATCACCTCACCAAAGTCTTCGATGATATTGTAACGAAAACAGAACCGCCGTAGATAAGCCTGGGTGCGGATACGACCTTTTTCAATCTCCTCCTGCACCCGCATCTTTGCTGATTTTTTTGGATCAGCAGAAAGATGGAAAAGCAGCTGCTCCAACTCGTTATCCTCTTCGCGCAACAAATCACACAGCTTAGGAAGCATCTGTAAATATTTGTTTTTATCAGAAAGTTCTTTTTCCGCAATGATCTTATCAAAACGCTCCTTCTTCGAAATCAGATACTGTCCAATGGAAATAGCCTCTTTTGCCGAATAGCGAAAACGCATAATAATGCGCTCTATCTGCATCTGCGCCTTCTCAATGCGCTTAGAGATCTCTACCTCCTCTTCCCGAGTAAGGAGAGGCACTGATCCCATCTCGCGTAAATACATGCGTACAGGATCGTCCAGTGCCCCCTCAGCACGCCGAACCAACCCCTCAAGCTCCTTGACCTCTTTCTTGCGCTCCTTTTGCCTCTCCACCTCCGCCTGGTTGAGGATCTGCACATCCAAACCACTCAAAAAGATAAGGATCTGATCAATCTGCTCAGCAGAATCTACCGTCATTGGCAGAATTTCGTTGATCTCCTCATAGGTAATAAATCCCTGTTCTTTTGCAACAGAAACAAGTTCATCGACCTTCTGTTGATACTGCTGCTGGATCGGCAGGCTAGCTACGTCATTCTTTTTCATAACCACCCGGAATATGATTGCTATATGTTCTTAAGCTTACTTTGAAGCAAAACAGGAAAGATACTATGCTCACAATGATCGCCATCATTGGGATCGCAAGGAAAGGATCGCAGGAAGAGACAACCTTCATTCTGAACAGTTTTTCCTATTATTTCTTGAGGAGAAAATGCGAAATTTTCACTTAAATCCCCTCTTTTTGTCAAGGACAGCAAAATCTAAGCGTAAATATAGGTAAAACAATGAGGAGAACGAACCAGAGAAAGAAGACAAAACAGACCCCACCCCCCTTTCGCTTGCCAACCCAACCAAAAGGTTGTACAAAAAAAAAATCACATTTGCAACTAAAATATTATGCAGCTATTTGCTTACAGCCAAACAAACTCTCTTACCTCTGCTCATAAGGCGATAAAAGGCCAAGATTACCGATGTATGGAATGTGGAGAAGTCTTACGAGCAAGGAGCGGTGCTCTTCTAAGAGCGCATTTCTACCACCTCACTCACAACCGCCTGTGCCGACAAAGTAACAAAAGTGCTACTCACATCGAGGTGCAACATTATTTTTTGCAACAATTAGGAAAAGAATCCTGTTCCCTTGAAAAACGTTTCCCCTCCATCCAGCGCATTGCCGATGTCGTATGGGAAAAGAAAAAAATCGTTTTCGAGATACAATGCTCTTCTATCACTGCAGAAGAAGTGCAACAACGCATTGCCGACTACCACTCCCTGGGCTATTGCACCATATGGATTTTACACACAAAGAGATTTAACAAAGAAAGAATCACTGCAGCAGAACGTTTCTTAAAGCACGCCTCTCTATTCTACTATACCAATATTACTCCTCACAATCAAGGAAGCGTCTACGACCAATATGATCTCGTTCACAAAGGCAAAAGGTACAACCGTTCCGTCTCATTTCCCATCACTCTCTCCTCTCCAAAGAGTTGCCTGCAAGAAGAGAAGCAGCTTTCTCTACTTCCCATCTTTTTACAAAGAAGAGCAGAGAGCAATGACCTTTTCTTCGAAGGTGATCTCATTGACAGCTTGTTTAAAATCGAGGAAACAAAGAGCCCACTCCCCTCCACGTTGGAAGCGATCTTCGATATCGAACGCAACGGATCAACAAGAGATCAAAAAGGAGTTCTTCGTCGTGGCGCAAGGCGTGTCAAGCGGCTTTACTTGTTGACTCTGCAAATTTTACTCGAACGACTATGCCGCTGAACAAATCTGGGTGAGAGGATTCGAACCTCCGACCCCTTGCACCCCATGCAAGTGCGCTGGCCAAGCTGCGCCACACCCAGAAAAAGAATTAAATAAGGCCAATCCCCTCGAACTGAAAATTGGATTTTTGGAACTCCTGTACTCCTAGACGAGCACACTCTGCAACGATCTTTTCTAGAGGGTCTGCAGGGTCGAGATCAACAGCGGAGATATCCACGGAGATCAGGGCGGTCATCGCTGTGCCACTGCTAAGCCCTTTAACGCGAAAGTTGACAAAAATGCCATCTTTTCTTCGCGTAATATTTTTAAAACGAACGACATTGTTTTCTGCAAGATCTACCATACTATCCACCTACTGTCTAAAAAGAAAGAGCGCTCATTGTACGGTCCCCACACAAAAAATTCCAGCGGTTTTAACCTTTTTTAGCGGAAGTTGTTACATCAAGAACCACGGAGCAGTGATTAATATAAACGCGAAGAAAGCGAAGAGAATACAAAGAGCAGCGGGAGCTGAAATTTTTACCACAGAGAACACAGAGAACACAGAGAAAAATTCAGGATATTTGGACCGCATTTTTCTTGAAATAGTCATGAAAGATCTCTTTCTCTCTATTCTCTGTGCTCTCTGTGGTGTAAAAAAAAACTACAGAACGTAGAGAGAAAGAAGGATAGCAACCTTTATTGTCCCTAGGCGTTGTTGCACTATTACCACAGAGGC
>JAFITR010000092.1 GCA_017116025.1 Simkania negevensis | reverse complement strand
AGAAGAAAAAAAGAATGTTTTTCTGGGTTATGATTTGGATGACCCTGAACAGTTTCAATCTTTTGAGAATTATCTCTGGAATCAGGTGGACGAGGGTGTCTCCTTGAAGGAAGCTTTGCAATTCTCACCGGAATTACTTGAGTACATCTACTCCGTCGCCTACTCCTTTTACCAACAAAGTAATTTCTCAAAATCCATCACTCTTTTCCAATTCTTAATACTCCTTGATCCTATGGACTATCGCTATCAGTTCGGTATTGCAGCGAATATGCAGATGAGTGGTGATTTCATTTCTGCGGTTAACCACTATGCAATTGCT
Source organism: Simkania negevensis (assembly GCA_017116025.1). Taxonomy (GTDB): domain Bacteria; phylum Chlamydiota; class Chlamydiia; order Chlamydiales; family JAFITR01; genus JAFITR01. The sequence goes on along the minus strand of JAFITR010000092.1, from coordinate 5,682 downwards.
GCCAAAATAGAGGATAAAACACCATCTCCTGCCTATTATGCAGGGGAGTGTTATCTGAAAATCGATGACATAGACTCCGCTGTCTTAGCTTTTGAAGAGGTGGTCAAGAAAAGCGGAAAGAAGAAAAAATTTTTTGAGATCAAAGAGCGTTCTAGTCTGATACTCAAAAACTTGCGCTCCCTTCTCGAGGAAGGTTCAAGTGTCAGTGAAAAGAAAACGAAAAAGCATAAAAGTAGAAAGAAAAAGAAAAGATAAATAGAGGAACGCAAAGGCGCACAGCTACGAATAGAGAAAATGCAATTCACCACAGAGATCTCTGTGGTGAATTGTATTTTCTTCGTTTTCTTCGTTTTTTTCTTTTCTTTGATCCTTCACTTTCTTTCTGTTATTGGAGCGATGAGCGGTGAGTTCTTGAACTTATTAAGCTTGACCCATTAAGATATTACCTCTTTTGTTTATTGGGTTGGGCCGCAATGAAAACTTTTTTTTCGTTCTTGTACGTATTTCTTTTTTGTTCTTCTTTTTCTTGTTTTGCCGAGGGGCAACAATACGAGGGCAAAGATGTTGCTTCGGTTGTTGTAACAGTGGCTGACTTGCCTGCCGATCTCTCTTTTGATAAGACGGCATTTCTTTCACGTATGAAGACGCAGGCAGGCCATCGATTTTCTCAGACGGACTTTGACCAAGACCTTAAGACGTTGTCGAAAGATTACGAAGGGGTTTCGCCGAAGATCGTTGTTAAGAATGACGAGTTATACATTACTTTGACTGTGGCGTTAAAGCCGATGATACGGAAGATCCTTTGGCGTGGCAACGATCATTTTAAGGACTACCCATTGCAGAAGAAGCTTGATATTGACCAGGGGGTGGTATACGACAGGGAGGCGTTCAACGAAGGGTTTCACAAGCTGAGGACTCACTATGTCAAGAAGGGTTTTTTTGAAGCACAGCTCAATTATAAGCTCATTCCTCTCCCTGGTACGAATGAGGTCGACGTAGAGATCACTGTTGAAGAGGGGCGTTCTGGAAGGATCAAAGAGATTCTGTTTCAAGGTTTTACCAAGAAGGAAGAGGACGATCTCCTTAGCATGATCATGACGAAGGAGTATAATCTTTTTACCAGCTGGGTTACCCATGCAGGTACTTACCATGAAGAGATGGTTGAACAGGATAAGTATACGATCATCAATTTTTTGCAGAACGAGGGGTATGCAGCTGCCAAGGTAGAGATCAATATTAGAGATGCCAAAGACAAAAACCGTATATTGGTAGAGGTTGTTGCTGAGCGTGGAGAACGGTATTATTTTGGTCCTGTGACGTTTGCAGGCAATAAGGTTTTCGACGAGGCTGTGATCGACTCCCTTATTGTGGCAAGAGAAGGGGGTGTCTATTCTCCCGACAAGGTTCGTGACACTGTCCAGAATATCACCAACTATTATGGAGAACGTGGTTATATCGAGACGATTGTCGATTATGAAGCTTCGTTGGAGCAAGGCAGACCGGTATATGATGTGAACCTTTCTATTGAAGAAGGGAAGAAATTTCGCGTGGGGTTGGTTCGCGTGTTTGGCAACACCTCTACCCAGACGCCTGTCATCCTTCACGAGACGCTTCTTGTCCCTGGCGAGGTGTTTGATATACGTAAGCTGAAGGCGACAGAACAGCGTCTGCGCAATATTGGCTACTTTGAAAACGTCAATGTCTATGCTGTAAACCCTGCAGAGGGCCAGAACGTTGATATAGCAGCTCTTGCTGGATTAGGTGAGGAGGGCGAGGAGTTCCGTCCCGTTTATATTGAAGTAGAAGAGACGAACACGGGCAGCTTTAGCATCTTCTTTGGCTTTAGCACATTAGACAGCCTGTTTGGTGGCGTGGAGATTGTCGAAAGGAACTTCAATATCCGAGGGATCAATGGCTTGTTGAGCGAAGGGCCCATTGCTTTGCGCGGTGGGGGCGAATATATGCGTCTGCGCTTCAACGTTGCAAAAAAAAACACTCAGTATTTGCTTTCGTGGACGAAGCCCTATTTTATGGACACACAGTGGACTGTAGGCTTTGATGTTGAAAAGAGCGACAGCAGGCAGCAGTCAGACGACTATGCCCTTGACTCCCTCTCTTTTAGCTTGCATGCTTCTCATCCTATTAATGACTATCTCAGCTTCTCTACCCACTATCGTATTAAAAATACGGATGTTAGGGTAAGTGATTCGGCTTCCCAGGCATTAAGAGACGAGGCAAACAACGATGGGGTTATATCGGCTGTCGGCGCTAGCATCATCTACGATAGCATCGACAACCCTTTCAGCCCTCGTCGCGGCTTCCGTTCACAGATAGAAGCAGAGTTTGCAGGCCTTGGAGGTAGATCGACTTTCCTCTCCTGCGGATATCTCAATACCTATTACCTTCCGATATCTTCCCGAGGGACGCTCAAATACCGCGCTGATTTGCGCTTTCTCTTCCCTCTCGGGTCGACAACGCCGTCGCGTGTGCCCCTTGGTGAGCGTTTCTTTTTGGGAGGAGAGACTACCGTGCGCGGTTACCGTGGTTATATCATCGGGCCAAAGTACTCCAACGGTGATCCTAAGGGAGGCATCACTTCGTTGCTTCTTTCTGAGGAGTACCAGCATGTTTTGAATCACTTTGTCGATGCATTTGTCTTTTTTGACGTAGGGACAGTGACACTTGAAAAGGGGAAACTGGGTGCTTTACGTGCTTCTTACGGCTTGGGTTTAAGGATCAATATCATGAATCAAATCCCCCTGACACTGGGTTATGGCGTTCCTCTCAATGCAGAAAGTCGTAGCGACGAAAGAAAGTTCTTCCTTTCATTGGGAGGGAGGTTTTAAATTGATTGACAAGCTTTAAAGGAGGCTTCTTTATGAAACTATACAAAAAAATTGCGATATCGGTCGTTTGTTTAGGGCTGCTAACAGCTTCTGTTGTTACAGGGGCGTCTATTTCCGAAGAGACGATAGGCGTGATCAACTTTAAAGTCCTTGCTGAGCAGTCGAAGCTAGGCAAGCAGGAGCTTAAGTCTTTTGAAGATCTAAAGAGACAGGTAGTTTCTGCATTGGAGAAAAAAGAGAAAGAGGCAACGGAGACTGTTGCTCAGCTTGACGACTCTGATTTTGTCGATGGTCTTTCTCAGCAGGCACTTGAGGAGCTCAAGAAGAAGTTCCAGGCACAAGGGCAGGAGCTTGCAGCTTATCAGCAGCAGTATACGCAAATGCTTCAGCAAGCTCACGTGAAGATCCTGCAGGGTATTTCAGAAAGGGTGGGCAAGGCAGCGGAAAGGATTGCTAAAGAGAGAGGTTTCTCTCTTATTCTTAACGAAGAGACAACGTTTTTCTATACTTCAAAGCAAGACCTTACCTCTTCTGTCCTCGTACAGATGGACAGGGATTTCGATGAAGAGCAAGCAGGAGACACTACCGCTATCCCTGCCTTCCAAGGGGTGCAAAAAACGTCTGCTCAATCGTAGGACTTAGTATGCAATCGAACGGTTTATCTCTTGAAGAGATTGCCCGTCGTACAGGGGGGGTTGTCATTGGCAACCCCTCTTATGTCGTTGTTGCTGTTAGCGATCTTGAGTCTGCATCGGACCAAGAGATCTCGTTTTTAGCCAACCCTCGCTATATCCTGGCGATGAAGAGCTCTAAGGCAGGGGCGATCATCGTTGCTTCTGATGAGTACACTTCCCCCGGCCGCAACTATATTGTAACAGACAACCCGACAGAGGCGTTTCAAGATATCCTCGAGTATTTTCATCCCCATGCGGGTGAGAGCGATACCGCTTTTGTTGGCGTTCACCCGACAGCAGTAGTCGATCCTACGGCAGAGATATCTCCAGGGGTCACCTTAGGGCCCTATGCTGTTGTTGATGCCGCTGCTGTTATTGGTGAAGGTAGTCTGATTGGTCCTTATTGCTATATCGGCAAGAAGGTCCAGGTAGGCAAACAATGCCGCTTATACTCTCGTGTTACGGTGCGTGAATTCTGTATTGTCGGCGACCGTGTCATTGTCCAGCCTGGTGTAGTAATTGGCTCATGTGGTTTTGGTTATACAACGGATGAGAAGGGCGTTCATCACAAGCTTAAGCAGGTAGGCAATGTTGTCGTTGAAGATGATGTAGAGATTGGAGCAAACACGACAATTGACCGTGGACATTTTAGGCCTACTCGCATCGGTAGGGGAACTAAAGTTGATAACCTTGTTATGATTGCTCATGGTGTCATTGTCGGAGAAGATAATTTCGTTGTAGCGCAAACAGGGATAGCAGGGTCGTCCAAGACGGGAAAGCACGTCATTCTCGCTGGACAGACGGCAGTGAGTGGCCACCTCTCCATCGCTGATGGAGTGATTGTCGCAGGTAAGAGCGGTGTCTGGAAATCATTGAAGAACCCGGGGAAATATGCTGGCAACCCAGCAATACCTTTGCAAGAGAACAATAGGCAACAGGTTTATATCCGCAACATCGAAAAGTTCGTCAGGCGTATTGAAGAGCTGGAAAAGCGCCTTAACAAGCTAGAAGAGTAATCGTTTTTGTAACTATTCAGCTACCACGTGACCGAAGGAGAGGTGTCTGAATAGTTGCTTGCTGTTGTGGGTGGGAGATGCGTCGCTATTCTTTTTTTTGTGCCGTTGCTGCGCTGGTTGTTGTTGTTGTCTTGTGGGCCGTCTTTTCTCAATTCTTGCATCGGGATAAAGAGGAGTTTACCCTCTCTTTCCCCGAAGAAGAGGATCTCATTGTTCATATCGACACAGATGTCTACTACTTCGAAGCAAAGGCTTTAGAGCGCGATGTGGAGACCCACCTCCACCTTGTCGCCAACTTGCGCGGCTCGCCCTCACCCTTGTTACAAGGGATGCGTTATCGATGTTCTTTCGACTTATTTGAACTGTATGACTCTCAAAATCTGCTCCTACTAGGATTTTACCGCGGAAGTAACAGACACTATGAATATCGCTCGGATTCTCGTGCCGATGGGGGTAAAAAACGCTTTGTTTGGGAGCTGTTACAAGTCGACTGGTCGTCAAATAACGCTTTGGACGACTTCTCCTTTTTTCAACAGCCGATAGAAATAATACTTTCTACACGCGGGCAACTGCTCGAAGTCCTTCTCTATCCAGAAACGAAGAAATCGCTCTTTTCCCTAACGAAAAACTACCGCGGTCTTGACCGCCTTATAGAGCTCGTCACCTATCCGCAAAAAATCCCCCCCCTTTTTGCTGCGCGACCCACAGCACAAAAATGGAAGACGACAGGAGAAGGAAGAATGGCTTCTATGCGTTTTGTACATAGAGTCGCTACGAAAAAAGGGAATAGTGTCGTGGTCAACACAGAAGGAAAAGTGGAGCAACTAACTGCCGCTGCCTCAGCTGAACGTCAACCCATTGACCTGTGGAAAATAGAATACCGCTACGATCGCAGTCGACAGTTCATTCAAGACACTAAATTTGAGATCACTCTAGGTAGTCGAAGAGAGATCTTTAATAATACCCTCAATACCTCCTTGATCTTGGAGGGTAATGCAGCTTTCTCTTTTGAACCCTCCCCTTTCCTCATCGAAGACGTTTTTTAGGATTAACGAGACTGCGGGAGCGGAGAGGTTAACGAGGCAGCGGAAGGAAAAAAAACATAAACGCGAAGAGCGCGAAGAAAGCGAAGACGGTTTAGAGAGC
>JAFITR010000091.1 GCA_017116025.1 Simkania negevensis | reverse complement strand
TGATGCTTTTCCCTATCCAAAGTGAAAAAATTTAGTTTAAGACATTAACAAATGTGTAAACCATGTCTTGACACTAAACAACAATGCCAGACCTTCGCCCTGAAGAAAACGCGATAATCCTCCTGGATTTTATTTGTCTAAATTTGATAAAGCAAGCTTTTTACCAAAGCCAGTAGGAAACAACTATACAAAAGATTATGACTAATCCCAAAGACGTTAAAGGTAAAAGCTGGTAAAAAAGGAAAGGTTTGATAGAAGAGTTGTTTCTATACTTCCAGCCTTTATAAACTCCCAAAGGCACAGAAAGAGGGCTGAGCAAAGTAACAACGATAAAAAAAATAGCAGTACGCCCATAACTTGAGCTTCCGATACCCATAGGCGCTATATAAGCCAATATCAAAAGAGGAAAAAAAAGGAGTACATTGAAAATGGTAAATCCAACAGCAAGATATTTCCTTGCCTTATTTGTAGCCATAAAACCCATTGACAAGCTCTCTTAACTTTGCTTGATAATGAGGATTATTGAATTCATGATGCAAACCTTTCGTTTTTTTGTGATAGATAATCTTAGTGTTGCTTAGCTCCTCAAGCCTTTTTTTGTATTTTGCCATCTTTTCTTTTTTGAAGGATTCATACGCGGGGCCCGTGTCTAAACCTTGAACTATTAAATCTTCCTCAGCCAAATATCTTACAATATCCCCCGCATTTTTGTTTCTGAATTGATCTCTTACCATTAATATCCGGTAGTCGAAAGGAGAGGTTGCTCTTACTACCAGATCATGTTGATTAATAAAATTACACGTACCAGCATGGCATATAGTGGCAGGCACAAAACCTGCGCCGCCGAGAGTCCAAAACAAGATCTTATTGCGAACAGATGGTTCCATTTGCTTTGTCGCCAACTCTGCAAGCATAGCACCTTCACTATGTGCAACTACTATAATGAGAGGTCTATGAGGTTCTTTTTCTGCTTGTAAAGCCAGCAAGTTCAAATATTCTACCGCAACATTGACAGCTTCTGGGCTATAGCCAAGTTCCATAAAGAGAGCATCAGATATCCCACCACCTTGCATGAGGCCTGTGTTATTGACCATTCCCCAGACCCGCTCACCATTTACAGCTTGCACCATCTTGGATAAGTTATACTGAGCTCTTTGGGAAGAGTTAAATATCCCGTTAATGAAGCCCCAGATGACCTGTCCTTTTCGTTCCTTGCCGGACTCTCTTATAAGGTTCTCGAAACGGAAAACTTTAATTGCCTTTTTTTCGCTGATATAAATCTGTGAAAGGATATGGCCAGGACGTGAACGCAAATATTCCATGCCATCAGACCTATTGACAACTATGGCATCAATTTTTCTAATCTTTACCTCTGCAAGAGCTTCTTCCTTTGAAAGAATTCTTTTGTCCGCAATGAGATAATAATGAGCTGTCCCACAGCGAGATGAAAATTCACCAAGAATTTTTGGGATTTGCTCAAAATTCTCATTGCCAAAAACAATGCGAGCTCCAGCGAGTTCTTCGATAGCCCATGCCAATTTATCAAATTGCGCACGAGAAAGCTTCGAAGGAATGGCTTTAGACGACAAATCAGATAAAGAGCATAGCTTTGATAAGTACTCACTGGGTTTATCCGAAGATTGGAATTGAGCAATAGCAATAATTGGTTTTGTGTAGTAGGAGTTTAAGTGTAGCCATGAAATAAGAGCTTCCCTACCAATACTAGCGTTTGGGAAAACAGGATATTGCCCACAATGACCAATAGGACCATGCCTTCGAGCAATATTGCTATGTGAATGAACCAAGCCAGGATTGTTGCACCTCCAAGCCAGGCTTCCTCCCTTACGGATATACTTATTATCGAATTCATCAAAGTACACTTGTGTGGATTCATTCGACTGGATGGATTTAACAAACCTCATAGCAACGCCTTTTTTCACATAATATCAATCAATCCCGAGAAAAAAAACATTAAAATTCACGCGAATTTAGGTGCAATTCAAACTTTCTGCAGCTCTTTTTTTAGGAAGCGTCCTGTGTAGCTTTTTTTTTGTTTGGCAACTTCTTCAGGTGTACCTGATGCGATAAGAGCGCCTCCGCCATCGCCTCCTTCAGGGCCGAGGTCGATGATATAATCAGCGAATTTGATGATATCGAGATTGTGTTCGATGATAATCACCGTATTGCCTTTGTCAACAAGGCGAGACAATACGCCCAGCAGTTTTTCGATATCAGCAAAATGGAGACCTGTAGAGGGTTCATCGAGGATATAAAGAGTGTTGCCCGTACCGCGCTTACTCAGCTCCTTAGCCAGCTTAATGCGCTGAGCTTCACCACCGGAAAGTGTTGTCGCTGCTTGTCCAATCCCGATATACCCTAAGCCGACGCTTTGAAGAAGATCGAGCTTGTTCTTGATTGAGGGGATGTTAACAAAGAAAGCAGCACCTTCATCAACAGTCATGTTAAGGACGTCGCTGATGCTTTTGCCTTTGTACTTGATGGCAAGAGTTTCCACATTAAAACGCGCCGTATGACACTCCTCACATTTGACATACACATCCGGAAGGAAGTGCATCTCTATCTTCATCGTTCCCGACCCTTGACACGCCTCACACCTGCCCCCTTTGACGTTGAAGGAAAAGCGTCCTTTTGCATATCCCCTCATGGCAGCGTCAGGGAGTGCAGCAAAAAGATCACGAACGGGGTCGAACATCCCTGTATATGTGGCGGGATTCGAACGTGGTGTTCTGCCAATAGGGGACTGATCGATGGCAACGACTTTATCAATATCTTCTGTCCCTTCGAAGCGGTCGAATAGCCCAGGAGGTTCTTTTGATCTGTATACCTTCTGCATCAACCCCTTCAATAAAATCTCATTGACTAAAGAACTTTTCCCCGACCCCGACACTCCCGTTACACAAGTCATCACACCAAGAGGGAACTCCACATCGATATTTTTTAAGTTGTTCTCTCGTGCTCCAAAAATACGTAAAGATCTTCCGTCTGGTCTCCTCCTCGCTTGCGGGGGGAAGATGATCTTTTTACCGCTAAGGTATTGCCCCGTCAGTGACTTCTTCTCTTTCTTGATCTCTGTATAGCTCCCGGAAAAGACAACATGACCTCCTAAAGTACCAGCAGCAGGGCCTAGATCGATAATTTGGTCGGCAGCCGCCATCGTCTCTCTGTCGTGCTCGATGATAATCAATGTGTTTCCACTGTCTCGCAGATCTTTCAACGTTTTCAGGAGCTTCGCATTGTCACGCTGGTGCAAGCCTATGCTCGGTTCATCAAGGACATAGAGAACATCAACGAGGCCAGAACCTATCTGTGAAGCCAATCTGATGCGCTGCGCCTCTCCTCCCGACAGCGTGCGTGCACTACGTCCCAACGAGAGGTAGGTGAGGCCCACATTAACAAGGAAGCCCAGCCGTCCAATGATCTCTTCCACCACTTTTTCTGCAATAACGGCTTCCTTGCCTGTAAGAGAAAGGTCGTTAAAAAACGCCGCCGCTTTTTCAATAGAAAGATCGCAAAGATCGGCGATATGGCAGCCTCCTATGCGAACGGACAAAGCTTCTATCCCCAGACGCTTACCCTGACATTGGGGGCAAGTAAGGGCTGTCATTTTCTCTTCAATGCGCTGTTTTACATTCTCCGATGAACTCTTCTGGTACTTGAGCATCATCCAAAAACGCCCCTTGTCTGTTTCTGGAATATGACCCAACCCATCGCATTTGCTACACGCCCCATACGGACTATTAAAAGAAAAGAGACGAGGAGAAATTTCTTTGTAGCTGTACCTACATTTTAAACAAGCAGCATGTTGGGAAAAGAGAACATCACCCGCATCACTCTGGACAATCAACAGCCCTTTGCCCAGCTTCAATGCCCCTTCAACAGAGTCTGTGATGCGCTGACGTATCTCCTTCTTGACCTTAACCCTATCGGCAACCACTTCAATCGTATGGATTTTATATCTCTCCAGCTCAATCTCTTCACTCAACTCTCGGATCTCACCGTCAATACGTGCGCGTATATACCCTTCATGCATCAAGCTACGAATGATCTCTTTGTGCTCACCCTTCTTCCCACGAATCAAAGGGGCCAAAAGAATGACCTTTTCCCCACTATAATCACTCAAAATAGTGTTGATAATCTTTGCCGGTGACTGCTTAGAAATAGGGACATTACAGCGAGGACAGTATACCTTGCCAATGTTGGCATAGAGTAGACGTAGGTAGTCGTAAATCTCTGTGATCGTCCCTACAGTAGAGCGAGGATTTTGCGACGTCGACTTCTGATCAATCGCGATAGCAGGAGAAAGGCCTTCTATACTCTCCACATCAGGCTTCTCCATCAATCCTAAAAACTGCCTAGCGTAAGAAGAGAGAGACTCCACATACCGCCTCTGTCCCTCTGCATAAATTGTGTCCATCACAAGAGAGGACTTGCCAGAGCCACTCAACCCCGTGACAACAACCATCTGATGGCGTGGGATGACAACATCTATATTCTTGAGATTGTGTTCTTTAGCTCCCTTGACAACAATCGCACGCATTGTTCTTTACTCCACAACAGCACTGACAGAGATATCCACATGTAAACCACTGACCGTCAGCTGAGGTTTACGAGGGTTAGCAGCACTCATCGGTTCAATACAGACAAACGAAGCTCCTCGCGGATGGTACAACTGCCACTGGTTTTCTGCATTCGTGCAGCTGTATTGAACCTGCAAAAAATAGCTCCCTGTCTTAAGAGCGATCGATCCATTCAAAGGATCGGCAAATGGATGGAAGCCATAGTCAGCTTCGTCAATACAATCCCAGTTGAGCAGCCCCATCCGGGTGTCGTAGTTCCAAGAAGAGGGGATCTGCTTAGTTTGCCCTTGGTCAAGATATTGATTCTTCACCTTTGCCATGACAGCCCCTTTACCACCAACAAGAGTATAATAGTAATGCAACCCAACAAGAGAATCAGAGTCGCTGATAATAGAGTAGTCAATCGCAAGCCCCCCTTCCGTCAGCTCCGCCGTATACTGCATACGGAAATTTTGACCTTCCAGCTCCTTCAAAGCAACGCCATTCCACTCGCTTTTACCCTCTAAAGTTGCCACGATTCGATTGCCATCAACCTCATGCTGCCAAGGAGCATACCGCGCAATACCATGGGAAAAAGGCTCTGCAACTCCCCGAGCCCGCACTCGTGCAATATGAAGAAAATGCTCTTCGTGAGGGACCAGAGGGATCACTTCTTTGCGCCGGTGGTGAAAATGGGGACCTATCAGAGCTCCAAGCCCAGCACAATGATCTTCAAACAACGGCAGGGTATCCTGAGCAATGAGCTCAATGTCACCCCACCTGTAACTGACAAGATTCATCCCCTTCCCAGGGCAGTAAACAGCCTTTAGAGGAAGCCCCTCTTTTGTCTCAGCCCGAAGAGTAACACTCTCCATCCTTCCTCCATATTCCTGTTATGTCACCTTCTTTTTCACGTAAAATCCAAGAAAAATAAAGTAGACAATAAGAGCCAACAACACTCCAGCCGACAAACATTCTTTCATAGGGAACTTTTTTTCAATCACGGAGCGCTCCGGATGAGCAGGGCTATACCATACACTCCATTGAGCTGCGGTCGCCCTAGGAATCGCATCTTGAGCCGACCAGGAGTTACGAAAAGGATGGCTCACCAAAGAAGAGCTACCTATATATTGCGAGCCTTTTACGTCGTATCTGTAACGGGCGGTTAAAAAATAATGACTATTCTTCCCCTTTTCAACAGTCCACTCCTCAACATCTGCCTGAGCGTGAGTAGTTAACCGCATATAACGATAGAGCTTGCCGCCTGCCTGAAAGCAAAACCAAACCGTTACAAAGGTTACACATACAAGAAACAAAAGCCATATAGGATTACGATGCATCGAATTGTAACCATTCCGATACCCCTTCTTCGTCGGGGGTATCTGTAAAAAATATCTACTTATCTACTTCTTTGTTTTAGGCCCG
>JAFITR010000090.1 GCA_017116025.1 Simkania negevensis | reverse complement strand
AACGTGCTAGTTAAAGATCGAATTCACGTTAACTTAATTGATAGGAGGGTTTTATGAAGAAACTGTTGTTGTTAGCTGTTGTTGTAACAGGAAGTTTGGGTTTTATTGGGAATGTTGCTGGGAGCGATTTTGCCTGTTCTTCGAATCTGGTGGATAGCTTGAACAGTAAATTGAACACACTGCATGCAGAGGTTGAGCAACTTAAGACAATAAAGGGGTCGCAGCTTATTAACCGGAAACAGATTTTGTCAGCCACTCTTTCAAACCTATCCAATTGTATCGGTATAATGCAGGATACTTACAGCGATCTGTTTCGGGCCGTAGATATACTATCCCGTGAGCTGGGCGATTGATGGTGGTGCCCTGCACTGCTGTTACTCTCTGTCTGTTACCAGGTGAGGGAGGCGGATGATTGGTATTCCGTTACGCGTGTTTCGAAGAAGTTTTTCTCTTTACCCAGGTCGATGGTTTCGCTCATCCATGGGAAGGGTGTTTTGGCCTGGTATTGTTTTGGCAGTCCAATTCTCTCTAGGCGTCTGTCGGCAATATATTTAGCGTACTCTTCGAACATCTGTGGAGTGAGGCCCAAAATCCCGCCTTGTAGGGTGTCTTTTGCATACAGGTATTCGAGTCTGACGGCTTCTTTAATGAGGTCGAGTATCTCCTGTTGGAACTCTTGAGTCCATATGTGAGGGTTCTCTTCTTTAATGCCATTGATGAGGTCTATGCCGAAGTTGAGGTGTAGAGTTTCATCGCGCAGGATATATTGAAACTGTTGTCCTATCCCCGTCAGCTTGTTTTGGCGATGGAAGGAAAGCATCATGGCAAAGCCGCTGTAGAAGAAGATCCCTTCCATGATGATGTAGTATCCGATTAGGTTGCGCAAGAGGTCGCGTATGCCTTTGTCTGTGTTTGTTGAGAAGCCATCTTCGACGATGTGTTGTGTCAGCTTCATCTCGAAGATATCTTTGCCGTGGATGGTATTAACTTCGTTGTACATATTGAAGATCACGCCCTCGTCGAGGTTGAGCGACTCGACGATATAGTGGAAGGCGTGTGTGTGGATAGCTTCTTCGAAAGCTTGTCTGAGGAGGTATTGTCTTGCTTCGGGGTTGGTGATGTGTTTGTACAAGGCGAGGACGATGTTGTTGGCAACGATGCTCTCTGCTGTGCTAAAAAATCCGAGGTTGCGCATAATAACACGACGTTCTGTGTCGTTGAGGTCATTGCTTTTCCACAACTCAATGTCTTTTGCCATAGAGACTTCGTTGGGCATCCAGTGGTTGGCGCAACCGTTGAGGTAGTGCTCCCAGGCCCAGCTGTACTTTAGAGGCATGAGTTGATTTACATCGACAGTGCGACAGTTGATCAATCGCTTCTCTTCTGCTCTAACCCGTTTGTTAACGCCTTGCAGAGATTTTAGACCCTCTTGTTTCTGCTTCTTACTCTTTTCGGTAGAGGGGTTATCGTCAAATGTTAACATTGTTGGTGCTCCTTGGCTTTATTGGCAGCTTTCGCAGCCTTCTTCAAGATTACATACGGATGGTTGGGTAGGTTTTCGTTCGATTTGAATGTTACTGGAAGCTGATTTATTCTTCATCCAGCGTGGTTGGATGCTACGCTTATTGATGTCCAAAGAGGATTTCTCTACCTGTGTGGCGCTTAAAGAACGTAGATAATAGGTTGTTTTAAGTCCTTTTTCCCACGCCAGAAGATACATGTCGTGTAGTACTTGCCCGTTGGGTTCTGCCAGGTATAAGTTAAGAGATTGTCCCATGTCAATCCACTTTTGCCTTCTGCTAGCACATTCGATGATCCACTCAGGTTCAACTTCAAAAGCAGTGATGAAGAGGCGTTTTAGATCGTTTGGAATACGTTCTATTTCGGCAATAGATCCGTCAAAATATTTGAGGTCGTCGATCATCTCGTCGTCCCAGAGATTGTGCTGCTTCAGTGTTTGTACGAGATGTTTGTTGATGATCGTAAACTCGCCGGACAAGTTGGATTTAACAAATAGGTTCTTGTACATCGGTTCGATCGATTGTGTAATCCCTGTGATGTTGGCAATTGTTGCGGTGGGTGCGATCGCCATGGTATGGCTGTTGCGCATGCCGTAGGTTTTGATGGATTTGCGTACAGGAGTCCAGTCTAGGGAAGCGGAGCGGTCCATGTCGATGGGTCGGCCACGTTCATTGGCGAGCAGATCGATTGTATCGATTGGTAAGAGTCCCTGTTCCCACTTGGATCCTTTATACGAGGAGTAGGGACCGCGTTCTTTGGCAAGTTCACTAGAAGCGAGGATTGCATGGTAGGAGATGAGTTCCATACTTTGATCAGCAAAACGTACGGCATCTGGGCTGGCGTAGCTGATATTTTGTGTGTATAGAGCATCTTGGAAGCCCATGAGGCCTAGGCCGATAGGGCGGTGCTTGGCGTTGGCTTGCTCTGCTTCTTTTGTTGGGTAGAAGTTGATATCGATGACGTTATCAAGCATGCGTATTGCTGTCTTTATCGTATAAGCCAGTTGTTCTTTGTCGATCCCTTGGGAGGTGGTATGTTTGGCAAGATTGATCGAGCCGAGGTTGCATACGGCCGTTTCATCTTCTGAGGTGTTGAGCAGGATCTCTGTACACAAGTTTGAGCTGTGGACGACGCCAACATGGGTTTGTGGCGAGCGTATATTGGAGGGGTCTTTGAAGGTCATCCATGGATGTCCTGTTTCAAATAACATGCTGAGCATGCGTCTCCATAGCTGCATTGCTTCGACTGTTTTAAAGAGTTTAAGCTCTCCCCTTGCTACCATCGCTTCATATTCGCAATAGCGTTTTTCAAAAGCTTGACCATAGAGGTCATGTAGATCTGGTGTGTTGCTTGGACTGAAGAGTGTCCATTTCTCGTTGGCCAACACCCTTTTGAAAAAGAGGTCAGGGATCCAGTTGGCGGTGTTCATGTCGTGGGTACGGCGCCGTTCGTCTCCCGTGTTTTTCCTCAACTCGATGAAGTCTTCAATGTCGAGGTGCCAAGTCTCTAGATAGGCGCACATTGCCCCTTGGCGTTTGCCTCCTTGGTTGACGGCGACAGCAGTATCGTTAGCGACCTTTAGGAAGGGGATCACCCCTTGACTGTTGCCATTAGTGCCTTTGATGCGTGAACCTGTTGCTCGGATGTTTGTCCAGTCGTTGCCAATGCCTCCTGCCCATTTGGATAGCTGGGCATCATCTGCTACCACTTTAAAAATGTGGTTTAGGTCGTCCATGATTGTCGAGAGATAACAAGAGCTGAGTTGTGAGTGGAGGGTCCCTGCATTGAATAGGGTAGGGGTTGCAGAGATATAATAGAACTGTGAAAGAGTGTTGTAAAATTCGATGGCACGCGCTTCCTTACCTTTCCCTTCTAGTAAGCTTAGTCCCATAGCGACGCGCATCCAAAAAATCTGGGGGGTCTCGAGGCGAATGTTCTCGTGGTGGATAAAGTAGCGGTCGTAAAGCGTTTGCATCCCCTGGTAGTCGAAAAGGTCGCTACGCGATAGGTCCATAGCATCGGTGAGCAGGTCTAGCTTGAACTCCCTTAGACGCGGGTCTAGACGGTCGACGGCAATCCCCTTCTCAATGTATTCTGCAAAATATTCTTTGTGGCGTTTTTTAAGTGATTTCGATGCTGCATCGACACCCAACACCTCTTTGTATACTTTGTTGAGGAGTAGACGTGCAGCAGCATATGTGTAGTTCGGCTCCCTTTCGATGAGGCTCTTGGCAGCCATGATATGCGAGATGTCGACCTCTGCTTCTTTCATCCCTTCGTAGAAGTTCAGCAGGGAGGTACGAAGAATCTCATCGCAAGAAACACTCTCTTCAAGGCCCTTACAGGCATGCATAATGACTTTACGCAAATCGCTTTCTTTAACAGAAATCGTTCTCCCTGTAGCAGTAGCGATAGAGTAGTCTCTTTCCTTGGCAACATCTTTCGGCTGCTCCGCTTGTACAGCGGTGGTCTCGACAACCTTCCCTTCTTCTGTTACTTCTTCTTTTGCCCGCTGTAAAGCACGTGTATGGCGGTAGAGGATGTAGTGTTTTGCAATGTCATAGTAGCCTTCGGCCATCAACTGCTTCTCTACCTCGTCCTGGATTGCTTCGATGTGGATCGTCTCGTTCAACTTGGCAAGAGAGACTACTCCGGTGATGACTTTGTCTGCGATGTAGTTGACGGCATCGATGATCGTTTGGGGTGTGGGGCCTTTCACACTCAGGCAAGCACGAAAGGCCTTCTCGATCACTGCAGTGATTTTCATCGGATTAAAACGTACGTTTGCTCCTGCCCGACGCAGGACTTTGATGTTGCGTGGAGAGTCTTCTCGTAGCGCTTTGTGTTGCTCGCGGTAGACGACATAGTCGCGTGCAACGTCGTGGTAGCCCAGTTCCATCAACTTCATCTCGACAATGTCCTGGATGCCTTCTACTGTTAAACAGTCTGCCTGGGCCGCTTGTGTAAAAGCGGTGTCTACGACGTTGTTCGTGATGGTGTCAACAGTGTGGCGTACTTCTGTTGAAAGGGTCTCTTCCTTGTCGAGCTGGCGTGTATCGCGAAAAGCGGATTCAATCGCTTTGTTAATGCGCTCCTTGCGAAAAGGGACAAGGATTCCGTTGCGTTTTACAACCGTATAAAGAGCCTTTTGGATAGGGGCTGAAAGGGTCTTGAGGGATACCCTCTCTTTTTGCTTCTTTGTCGCTGAGGAAGAAGAAGAATGGGACGTCCCAATAGGACGAGTAGATCGCTTCGTCATAGTGTTGCTCTCTTAAAAGTTGTTCGCAGAAATAGGAGTAATGATGCTGCTATTCCAAAAATAACACATCTTTTGCCTTGTTGTAATCACTAGTATATCGAGTTTTTATCCCTTTCTGTCCACTGAAACCTTACATGATAGCAATTCCTGCTAGAAACCAAATAAAATATTTATAGATAAACGGGCGATGAATCGTTGCGCAAAGATCGCGAAGAGGCGCGAAGAGAAGAGGAGAATACGAAGGGTAGCGGGAATTGCTGCTGATGCGTTAGAATTGTTGCTTTACAATCGCAACCCGTGAGGGACTGCAATGAAAAAAATTTCCTTGTTGCCGAATGCGATTACGACGTTTGCTTTGGCTTGTGGACTATTTGTTATCCTTAGAGTGAACGTGAGCGTGCAAGGGTGCAGCTATTACGATGTGTTGCATTCGTCAGCGATCTTATTATTGATTGCAGCATTGGCCGATACTTTGGACGGTGCTGTTGCGCGCTTGGTACGTGCGGAAAGTGAGTTTGGCTTCAATTTTGATTCGTTGGCTGACACTGTAAATTTTGGTGTTGCACCATCCGTTCTTATGTTGAAAAGTTTGGTCCTTGCCCCCGACTCTTTCCTCTTCTTCTTCGCGATGGCGAGTGCAATGCTCTATTCCATTTGTGGGGTTTTGCGTTTGGTGCGTTTCAATGTCAAAAGCAAACAGGTAGACAGAGATACCATGCTTACTTTTGCTCAGAAGAAAAATTTTACTGGCTTGCCTATTCCCGCCGCTGCCGCTGCCGTTGTCTCGGTCAATCTCTTCTCCTTCTCTGATGACTGTGCAAAAATCGTTTCTATCAACGACGCTGTGCGCAGTAGTGTTTTGGCAGTGATTATGGTCGTTATTGCTTATTTTATGGTGAGCCGTTGGAAGTTTCCTTCATTGAAAACGCTGCAATTTCGGATCCCCTCTTTCCCCCTTGTCGTTGCCATCGTTTTGGTTGCATTGCTCTTGTTGTACGGAATTCTCTATCACTTTGCTCTTGTCTTCTTCGGTATCTCATGGCTCTACCTTGTCATCGGTTGGATCTTATCCATTATAAGGCTTGTGGTAGGGAAGAAGTCCAAAACGTTGATTGATTTCGAGCCAGAGCCTGAGTCTGACGAGGAGGATCACCATTTATAAGCCCGGATGGACTTCACGGAAGTATCTCGAGTTTGGCAGTTTTGTAAAAAAATGAATATG
>JAFITR010000009.1 GCA_017116025.1 Simkania negevensis | reverse complement strand
TTCGGTCTGATTTAGACCTTCAGCCTGATTTTAGACCTTCGGCCTGATTTTAGACCTTCGGCCTGGCTTCAAACTGCTAAACTCGAGCGTTGAGAATCAACGGTGAAGAGCGTAACAACAAGAGCACAAAAAGGGAGAGCGCTTCTGTTGTTCCTGCTGTCCCTGTTGTCCTTTTTTGTCGGTTTTGCGTTACTTTTGTTCTTTCATTTCGCTGACCTCATTCTTCTCATTGATGCAATAATGCTCTTGCGCGGTTTTTCTTTTCCGTGCTAGGTTTCTGCAAACCCTTCTTACTCAAACAATTTTGCGGAGGTTTGCGATGCGTTTTTTCTCAAAGGTTAACTGTCTAAAGATTAGCTGTTTGTTTACTCTTTTTGTTGTGAGCTCCCTCTATGCGAATCCGGGGGTGTTTGATAGCACGATCCCTGTCGTTGACATGCGCGACTTTGACAATCCGCAGACGCGGGAGAAGTTTGTCCAGCAGGTTTCTGATGCTTTACATGAAGTGGGATTTTTTGCCGTTGTGAACCCGGGGGTGGATATCCGTGCTCTTGAGAATGGATATGCTGCGTCGAAGCATTTCTTCTCCCAGTCGGTAGAAAAGAAAAAGATGATCAATGATCCTGCGACGAGTGGCGAGCGAGGCTATACGCAGAGCGAGATTGCTCAGGGGCAGAGTCAGAAAGACTACAAGGAATTCATCCATATTGGACGCAACAGGAACCTTTGGCCCGACTGGATGGATTTACAACATCCGATGGAGGAGTTGATCAAAAACATCAACCACCATGGAAGAAAGCTTCAGCAGGCTTTTGCCTTGGCTATAGGGGAGAGGGAGGACTTTTTTACTTCGGCAACGGAAGAAGGAGAGAGTCTTTTGCGTGCTTTGTTCTATCCAAAGAATCCTGCTCCTGGGCAGTTTTGGTCTGCAGTACATACCGACATCGGCCTCTTTACGATCCTCCCTATGGCGACAGAAGAGGGGTTGCAGGTTTTTCATCGCGGAGAGTGGATCGATGTACGAATCCCTCCCGAAGCTTTCATCATCAATGGGGGTGATCAGCTAGAGAACATAACGAACGGCTATTTCAAGAGTGCTAAGCATCGTGTTGTTTCCAAGCCTGACGTCGAAAGGTATTCGATGGTATATTTTGTTCATGGTGGGGCTGATCACGATGTGAGTCCTTTGGCGCGGTGTATCGAGATGACGGGAGGCGTGCAGTCTTTTCCCAATGCCAAGAGGTTGGACCTTCTTGCCCATCGTCTTGTCGAGCTTGGCTTGGCTGATGAGTGGTTAACGCAGTACGATGCGGATTCTGGACTGATGCAAAAAGTGACTGCTTTAGTAAAGAGTGGGAATGCCGCCCCTCCTGTACAAAAGACCTTCGATCTTTGGAAAGAAGTATCGATGAGAACGTTGTGAGATCATTAATTAAATTGCCTAGAAGAGGAGTTCCCATGCGTCGTTTTGCCATACTGTTTTGTTGTCTTGCTTTTTTTTTTGTGGGGAGTGTGACTGCTAAACAAGCGCCGTTTCAGAGCACGATCCCTGTCGTTGACATGCGCGACTTTGACAATCCGCAGACGCGGGAGAAGTTTGTCCAGCAGGTTTCTGATGCTTTACATGAGGTGGGATTTTTTGCCGTTGTAAACCCGGGGGTGGATGTCCGAGCTCTTGAGAATGGATATGCAGCATTGCAACAATTCTTTGGGGAGTCGGTAGAAAAGAAAAAGATGATCAATGATCCTGCAATGAGTGGTCAGCGGGGCTATGTAGAGAGTGAAATTGCCCAGGGGCAAAAGGAGAAGGATTACAAGGAATACATTCATATTGGACGCAACAAGAACCTTTGGCCCGACTGGATGGATTTACAACATCCGATGGAGGAATTGATCAAAAACATCAACCACCATGGGAAGAAGCTTCAGCAGGCTTTTGCTTTGGCTATAGGGGAAAAGGAGGACTACTTTACTTCGATGACGGAAGAAGGGGAGAGTCTTTTGCGCACTTTGCATTATCCTAAAAACCCTGCCCCGGGGCAGTTTTGGGCTGCGGCACATACCGACATCGATCTCTTTACCATCCTTCCTATAGCGACAGAAGAGGGGCTGCAAATTTCCCATCAAGGAGAATGGATTGATGTGAAAATCCCTTCGGATGCTTTCATCATCAATGGTGGCGATTTCCTGGAGAACATAACAAACGGCTATTTTAAAAGTGCGAATCACCGCGTGGTATCGAAGCCTGATATCGAGCGATATTCGGTGGTTTATTTTGTTCATGGTAACGCAGGAGATGACTTGAGTCCTCTGGCAAAATGTATCGAGATGACTGGCGGTGTGCAGCGCTTCCCGAATGTTACAAGGCTGGATCTTTTAGCCCATCGCCTTGTTGAGCTTGGTTTGGCTGATGAAGGGCTTCGGCAGTACGATGCGAATTCCGGACTGATGCAAAAAGTAACCGCTTTGGTAGAGAGTGGCCAAGCCTCTCTTCCCGTACAAAAGACGAATCTCTTGTGGAGCGAAATCTCTAAAAGAGTGTCGTAGGTAAAGCGGTGTTTAATGGTTGTTCTTGCTAGTATCATCGATCTTCTCTTCCTCGTATATACGGCGATGTTGATGATACGGATTATTGGCTCCTGGTTCCCTCGGTTTAGCCGCTCGCGTATCATGCATTTCATTGCGTTCTATGTAGATCCCTATCTCAAT
This sequence comes from Simkania negevensis, assembly GCA_017116025.1. Classification (GTDB taxonomy): domain Bacteria; phylum Chlamydiota; class Chlamydiia; order Chlamydiales; family JAFITR01; genus JAFITR01. The sequence continues at coordinate 16,692 of JAFITR010000009.1, read as the reverse complement.
CTCTTTCGACGGATCATCCCCTCCCTTGGAGGGATGGACTTTAGCCCCATCCTCGCTTTTATTGCTTTGCGCATGATCGAGTATTTTCTCCTTATGCTGCTTTGGTCGTAACTATTCACATCATCTTGCAGGCTTTCAGCCTGCATTATTTGGGTTGCTATAACCCAGGGCGTTGCCCTGGGCTGTTACATTCCAGACCTTCGGCCTGGTTTTTAGGCCGAAGGTCTGACACCAGACTTTCGGCCTGATGTCAGACTATTACGTATATCTTTTTACAAAAAAGCGCCACTGTGACACAGTCCGTTGCTTTAGGTGTGTATAACAAAGGCGGGAAGAGGGGGTTTTTTGGACGAGGGGGAGATCAAAAAAGCGTACGACTCTCTTTATGATGTCGTCGTTCCTGATATCGAGTATTACCTGAAGCAGATCGATTGCCGTGACGGCTGTCCTGTCAAGACGGACCCTCGTGGCTATATGTTGGCTCTCCATGCAGGCAATCTATTAGAGGGGTATAAGATTGCCCGCGGCCCCAATCCATTTGCTTCTATCTGCGGGATTATTTGTGGAGCACCTTGTGAGACAGCCTGTCGGCGCGACAGGGTGGACAAGACGTTAACGATACGTGCGCAGAAGCGTTATCTTGACGAGTGGTTTGGCCTTGACGACGAGGCGCACAAGAAGTCTTTGGAGTTTAGCTATGCTCGTGGTTCGACAAAGCCCAAACCCAACGGCCTTAGGGTTGCCTGTGTGGGGGCTGGTGTTGCTTCGTTGACAGCTGCTCACGACTTGTTACGTGTAGGCTATGCTGTCGACGTATATGAGATGATGCCTCTTCCTGGAGGTATGCTCGTTTACGGTGTACCCAACTACCGTCTAAAAAACAAGATAGCAATTTCCGAATGCCGTGCGATCGAGTACCTGGGGGCCAAGTTCATTTGCAACACCAAGGTGGGGCGTGACATTACGTTGACGGAGCTGGAGGAGCAGTACGACGCTGTTTTTATCGGCAATGGACTATGGAAGTCGCGCGACCTGCCGATGGCTGATTTCCAAGCCTCCGACATCATCCGAGGAGTTGAATACCTCAAGGTGATGTGTGACGATAGGAAGTGGAAGATTGGCAAGAATGTCGTTGTCGTTGGCGGTGGTAACGTCGCCTTCGACGTTGCTAGAACATCGGTACGCAACGGAGCAGAGAGTGTCGTTATGGTCTGCTTAGAAGCACGTAACGAGCAAACGGCTGACGAATTTGAGATCGAAGATGGAGAAGAAGAGGGAATACGCATTATCAACCGCGTAGGGCCCAAGGCGGTAAAAAGAGATGGTCAAGGGCGCATTACGGCTCTCGAAGTACACAAAATCTCACGTCTCTTTGACCACGACGGTCGATTCAATCCACAGTTTGTTGAAGGCGCTTCCTTCCTTATCCCATGCGATACCATTGTTTTAGCGATTGGACAAGCGATGGATATGAGTATTTTTGACGGATGGAAGAGAAGAAGCGAGCTCGTTATAGAAAGGGGTATTATTAAAACGGAAAAAGATACATGCCGTACCTCCATCTCCGGTATCTATTCCGGAGGAGATGCAGCCTTTGGTGCTGCTCTTTTTATCACTGCTGTGCGCCATGGACAGCAGGCTGCTATCGCTATCGATGAAGACCTCCGGGGCGTCAAGCCCTACAAAGAGATCGTTGGTGAGTTCCGCGAAATACCTCCTATGCGAAGCAAAGAGTACCTGAGGACTGACTGGGCCTTGCCTTCTATGCAAAACGCCCATCTTCGCAGAGACAACTTCACTATGGTGGAGAATAATTACACCTACGAAGAAGCGCATCAACAAGCCAATCGTTGCCTTCAATGTCACATCTCTCCCGTCTTTAGTGGAGAGCTTTGTATTAAGTGTAACGGCTGTATCGATGTATGTCCGACAAACTGCCTCAAACTCATCCGCCTTGGACAGCTCAATATGCAGAGCGACCAGGGGAAGGTGCGCAAGATCGTCGACAATTTCTACGGAGTGAAGTCGGAAAGTATTGATGTTGAGGGGCTTGATGATCTTGGCTCCGTCATGTTAAAAGATGAAGACCTTTGTATCCGCTGCGGTTTGTGTGCTGAAAAATGTCCAACGCAAGCGGTGACAATGGATGTGATGAACTACTCTTCTCGCTGGATAGGGTGATGAAATGATGTTTTGGCTGATTGGTGTTACTTTCTTGAGTGCAATAGGTGGGATACTCGTTTTTTTGTACTACTATAAAAAGGGGCAGTTTGATGACATCGAAGATGTCAAATATGAAATGTTCCGCCAAGAACACGAAGAAGAGGAGTGAAGAATGCCGCGCTACCGCAACTCTTTGAAATGGGATGATGACGACGATAAGAAGACGGGCAAGGCCTCTTTAACGCGCAGGACGTTCCTCGCTATTATCGGCTTCGGTGCTTTAGCGGGGGTGGTTCATATGACCATGTCGACGGTGCTAGGATTTCTCTATCCTAATGCCTTGAAGACGCCGCCTAGCGTCTTTTCTTTGGGGCGTCCAGAAGATCTGTTGAAGATGGAGGGGACAAAGATGTTTATCTCTAAACAGAAGGTGTTCATTGAGGTAGCGGGAGGGAAAGTGCGTGTACAGACGGCGGTGTGCACACACCTTGGCTGTACAGTCAACATGGTGGATACAGGGTATTTGTGCCCTTGCCATGGGTCGACATACGACAAAGAGGGACTTAACACAGGGGGGCCGGCACCCAAGCCGTTGGTCTATTTCTCTGTCTATCCGGGAGCTTCTGGGGATTTGCTTGTCGATAAAAACAAGAAGGTAGAGATCCCTGCCAAAGCGTGGAAGGGGCTCAAGGTATAGGCATCGTCTTATGAACTTACGTTACCGAGGAGATATTGACTGAGATGGCGACATTTCCGGGAAGAAAGAAAGAGACCTTTTTTGAGTATATAGAGAACTTCCCGATGAAGGTTGTCCGTTCTATCTTCAGACACAACTGGCCGAACAACGATCTAGACCGCTCAGAGGTTGTCTTTAAGAACTTTTTTTTGCATTTCCATCCTGTCAAGTGTCATAAACACGTCCTGGATCCTTTCTATACTCTGGGGCTAGGGACGATAACGATGAGCCTCTTCCTCATCCTCGTCTTCACCGGTGTTATTCTCATGTTCTACTATATCCCTACGGTAGACCGTGCGTACGACATCATGAAAGACTGGCAGGACACGACACCTTTTGCCATGATGTTCCGCAACATGCACCGGTGGGCAGCGCAGATGATGGTGCTGTTTGTTTTCTTGCATATGTCGCGCGTCTTTTATACAGGGTCATACAAAGGCGAACGTAAATTCAACTGGGTCGTTGGCATCTCCCTCCTTGTCCTCACCCTGCTCCTCTCTTTTACCGGCTACCTTCTTCCTTGGGATCAGCTTGCTTTCTGGGCGATCACGGTAGGAGCAGAGATTGCTGGGTATGCTCCTAATATCCCTGGCTTTGAGTACAACATCAACAGACTGATGCTGTTAGCGTCAACGACGGTAGGACAGGATGCCCTCATCCGTTTTTTCGTCTTGCATATCGCCGTATTGCCTTTGGCGGCAAGTATGTTGATAGGCGTTCACTTTTGGCGTATAAGAAAAGATGGCGGTCTCTCTCGTCCGCCAGACCGCTTTAGGCCCGACCCAATACGCGTTGTTCAACGATCTGATACCAAAGAAGTTTTTGCTCCAGGAGTGCAGAGGACGTATGGTCTGATGGAGCTTGTTCGTGGAACGAACACCGTCGTCGACAATGGTCCGGAGAACTATGTTTTTAGCTGGCCCAACCTGTTGCGTGCAGAGTTAATGGTCTTTGTCGCGACACTTGTCTACATCCTCATCCTCTCCTTCTTTATCGACGCTCCTCTTGAAGAGATAGCCAATCCTACAAAACCTCCAAATCCTGCCAAAGCGCCGTGGTATTTCTTGGGACTGCAAGAGATGGTGGCATTCGACGCATTTTGGGGCGGTGTGGCCGTCCCTGGGCTGATCATCGTAGGTTTGATGTTGATCCCCTACATTGACAGGAACCTCAAAGGGGAGGGGATCTGGTTTGACAAGAGCAGATACTTGGCGATCACTATATATACAATATTTATGACGGTGATGGGTCTCCTTATTGTCGTTGGCGTCTACTTCCGGGGTGCTAACTGGGGATGGATCTGGCCGTGGACGGAAAACTTTGCGAGGCACTAGGTAGATGCGCACTAACTGGTACCAACTCTTTCTCATCATCTTCTGCTTTTTTGCCGTAGTGCTTCTTGGTGCATTCCTTTACACAGAGCTTTTCCCCAGCTACCGTCTCTATCAAAACAGTTATGTTGCGGTAGAAGAATTCCGTGCAGAATACACCGGCCAGCCCGTCCCTCCTTTCAAAAAGGAGATCAAGCAACTCATCATCAAGCCCCAGGACAACGGGCCTGAGACGATTGACCGTTGTACAACCTGCCATGTAGCGATGAATCTAGAACATTTCTCTTCGACTGTTCTCGCTAGAGACCTCAACGACAATGTCGTATACGACAGTAGCGGCAAGCCTCTGTTGGAACGCAATCCTGACTACGTCTGGGCCAAGTTGGATCAGAAGATTGCCTCTCTTGAGAGACAGGGGAAGAAGGGGGAAGCAGACAAGATGAGGGCTGTCAGGTACCGGACGATAGAAGATATGCCTGTCGATATGGCGAAGGTCCTTGTCATGCATCCCCTCATCGGTGATGAGGTGAGACCGCTGGAACATCATCCTATGGGAAAATTTGGCTGTACCTCATGTCATAGCGGCAATGGGCGCAGTGTCGTCGCTGCTCGTGCCCATGGGCCTGTATACGATGCGATGTACCAGGCTGCCCATGAAGGGCCCAGGCCGGCATTTACCGAGTCCGACCCCAACAACGACCCTGCTTTTTCCCGCGTATACAATCACAAACCGACGATTGACCTCCTCTTTCAAACAACACCCCTCCTTCCTGGAGCCTTGATGGAGGCGAAGTGTGTGCAATGTCACCAGCCTGCTAAGGAGGAGATAGCGGGTGTTGTTGCGCGCTCTGACATCATCCTGAACAAGAAAGAGCGCCAGCTTGACGCGATCAGGAAGGGTGTTACCGCTGAAGAAGAGAGTTTGATGGCCTCTGTTGCATTGAAAAAAAAGCTGCTGTCCGTAGGTTATGAGACAACTGTTGTCGCGCTAGAAAAGCGTTTGGAAGATCCGACAGCAACGGATGTTGAATTGGATAGAACAGTCGGTCAGCTTGCTTTTGTGAAGAGAGCATATGGCGAGGGACGAGGGATAGAAGGTGTTGTTGCGCGTCTCACAGAAAATATGGAACGGATCCTTGGCAATAGTCGCCTTGTCAACCTGTTAGAACAAAAAAACGCGACGAAGGATCTGAACATTCTAAAGTCGTTTTTAGATGAGCATGAGCCTACCCAAGCTTTGGCAGGGACCATCTTTGCTAAGATCGCTGCTCTGTCAGAAGGAAGCCACGCAATGCAGATGGTACGCAATGCAGCAGAACCTATGGAGCAGGTCTACCATATGAACTCTCTTGTCAAAGAAGTTTCTGCAGGAGCGGACTTGATGCTGCATTCGTATAACAGGGGCAGAGAGCTTTTTTTCAACCAGGCATGCTATTCCTGCCACCGCATTGACGGCCTCTCCAGAGGTTCTGTCGGGCCAGATCTCTCCGCTGAAGGGTTTAGCTATCCGTGGTTTATCAAAGAGTCCATCGTATGGCCTCAGGCGGACCTCAAAACGTCTGTCATGCCCAATTTCCACCTCGACCATAGTGAGGTGGAAGACCTTATGACTTTCCTCATGGCACAGCGCAATGAACAAAAAGTGTTAGCTGATGTAGAGAAAGAGCGCTTGCTTAAGGCGTGGGAGGGAGGCAAAAAGCTTTCGTATGAGAAGCCAATAGCTCCTACAAAGATAAAAGACGTTGTTTTTGCGATGAAGACCTTCGCTACAGAAGGGTGTGCAAGCTGCCATCAGCTCGAAGGGTTCTCTTCACAGGTGGGTTTTGCGAATGAGGGCAATGCGCACGAGCGTGCCAGAGAAAAGAAGTGGTTTGCTGACCTCTTCCCTCGAGGTGTCCCAGGCTCACAAATTGTGCGTATGCTGCAAGAACGCAAGGAAGAGGTTGAAGGGCATATCAATAGAAACGCACACAGCAAAGGAGCCATTGAAGAAATTGAAGAAGAGCATCCCGGTGTGATCGAATCCTTCTACGACAACTTCCAATATGCGATGAGGGCACAAAACGACGTATACCGACGCAAAGAAGAAGAGGCAACAACCGCCGAAGCGAAAAGGGTGGCGGCTGATGAGCTCGCTGCATGGAAGAGGCTTGTGGGCGATGTGCGTGCCTTGTACATTACCGAATATGGCCTAGGCAGGCGGATCGCCCCTGTCCTTAACTGGACAGGTGTATACCGCTCCAAAGAGTGGATGATCGGACACTTTAAAAACCCCTCGCTCTTCACCGCAAAATCTTTTATGCCCGTCTTCAATTTTGACGAAAGCAAATTTCTGTCGTTAGACAATATGATCGATCACCTTGGTAAGGCCAACGCAAAAGGGTTACGTGAAGAGTGGAATAGAGAGGGGTTTAACCCTGAAGCCGTCTATCAAGCGCTCTGTTCTTCGTGCCATGGAGAACATCGCCTCGGCAATGGTCCTGTAGCAGAAATGCTCTACCCTATACCCAAAAACTTGCGCAACCCTACATGGTTGCGTAACCTGACAAAAGAGCGTGTCATTCACTCTATTACACATGGCGTTAACGGCACACCCATGCCCCCATGGGGAGAAGCGGCTAAGATAGGAGAAAAATCGATCCTCTCCAAAGAAGAGATACGCATCATGACAGACTGGCTTTTTGAGCCACTAGCAGGGGCTGAAATCATCAAGACAGAGGAAGACGCTCCAAAATGGAGCTATACCCCTCAAGATGTCGTTGATGAGATCAATAAAAGTCCTTCTGTATTGTACGGAACAGCCGTCGAACATCGAGATGTCGGCAGCTACTTTGTGCAAAAACCAGCATTCTACCAAGGAGAATCCCCCCGTTACGAGATCAAACAAGAGTACTATACAGAAGGCAACCTTCTCGAAGGCGAGCGGCTTTTTGTCATCAACTGTGCCCACTGCCACGGTAAACAGGCCGATGGAAGTGGTTTAAGGGCGGCAGTGATGGCTGATGCCAAGCCACGTATGTTAACAAATTTCAAATGGTTACAAGACAAAGACGATATGCACCTGCTGCGTACGATTAAATTCGGCGTACCAGGAACGTCGATGATCCCCCTAGGTGATGAAGTCGATCCTGTCCAACGGATGCAGATCGTGATGTTTATCCGCGAGTTGACCAAAGAAAAACAGCAGCAGGAAACACTTCAAAATGTCTTGTACACCGTTTTTGGTAGAGCGGAACAAACGGTTGAAGCCGCACGTACAAACGAATATAAAGCCTATGCTTCGACACAAAAAAACTATGACGAAGCGGCCGTTGTACGAAAAGAACTCTACCTACAGATAGAAAATCGCTCTGCTTCGCCCGAACAAGCCGCTGCTGCATATGCAAAAGAACTATCCTTGCTTCAACAGCTTCAACAGAAGAAAGAGGGTGATGAAAAGTTCCTTGCCCTTATACAGCTGATCAAGCAAGAAAGAGCATTGCTCGACGCAACAGGACAGCAAGTTATTGGAGCACAATGGGATGCAGATCTCTTCTCGCACTATATCGCCATAGTAGAAGCCGCTTCTTCTCCTATCGATTATACCAACGGCAAATTGCTCTATTCAGCAGTAGAAGGAGGGGAAGATCATCTTCAGAATCGGGTTACAACGATGGAGGGTGCCATCGACACGCACATTGTCGAGCTAGAACAATTTGCCCAGACGTTACAAGCCCTGTTGCCTTCTGTTGAAAAAGAAGAAAAGCTTGCTAAGGTACGTGTCGACCTTAACGTTTTTGCCGATTTGAAGGCGACGTTGGCAAAAGACCTTGAACAAATTAAAACAATGCGCGCCCAACAAAAAGAGATCATCGATCAGCTATGAAACAATATCCGAAAAATAATGTCGCAATGCGTTTTGCGTAGGTCGGTTACCTGTTTTTTTTACGAACAGTATTAATAACTGTTCAGGTACGGGGAAAATTTACAGCTAACCCTCCAGAAGGAACCTCGCTTTTTCTTCAGGCCAAAGGTCTTCGTTTTCAGGCTGAAGGTCTTTGTTTTCAGGCCTTCAGCCTGAAAACAAAGGCCTTCGGCCTGTTTTCAAAACTGCCAAACTCGAGCAGGCCTTCAGCCTGAAGGCCTGAAGAAAAAATAATGGTTCTTTTGGTAGGCTAGCTGTAGATTTTTTCCGCACCGGAATTGTTACCAATATTATTGTATCAAATCGACTCAGTAGGTACAAATACTTGTGAAACTGTTCCTTTTCAGGCCGAAGGCCTTTGTTTTCAGGCCGAAGGCCTGGAATTGTAACAGCCCAGGGCAACGCCCTGGGTATCAACCACAATAGTAATGCAGCCTGAAAGGCTGCAATATGCAGAAGAATCTTCTATGGCACAATCTCTCTCAGCTATTTTGATTCACGTTATTTTCAGTACCAAACAGCGTCAACGCTTTATTCAGCCCGATGTTTTGCCAGATTTACATCGCTATATGGTAGGGATTGCACGATCGCACAAAGCTTATGTTCATGAAATAGGAGGGATTGAAGATCATGTGCATCTTCTTATTTCTTTGCCTCGTACCTTGTCTATCAGTAAACTTGTAGAAGATGTGAAAAAAAGCTCCTCAAAGTGGATAAAGACCAAAGGAGGTATTTATCAGGATTTTGCTTGGCAAAGTGGATATGGAGCGCTTTCTATTGGGCAATCTGGAATGGACGGCTTAAAAAATTACATTCAAAATCAACGAGAACATCATCAGAAGGTATCGTTTCAAGATGAATATCGTCTCCTTCTGAAGAAATATGGTGTTGCATTTGACGAAAAATATGTATGGGATTGAGTGGATGTTGCAGCCTTTCAGGCTGCAAATACTGCTGTGGCTGTACCCAGGGCGTTGCCCTGGGCTGTTACAATGTCAGACCTTCGGCCTGAAGACAAAGACCTTCGGCCTGAAGACAAAGACCTTCGGCCTGTGGTGATCGGGCCTTTGGCCTGTGGTGATTTTAGCAAGGTTAAAGCGGCATGAACGATGAACATATTGAAGAGAAGCTGGAGGTTAAAGTTGATGCTCCTCGCAAACCTATTGTTTACGACGACAGGCCTGTCAAACAGATGCTTTACCCTGCACTGATCTTCCTCGTCATTTTTATGGCCATGGGAGTTTTTATGGCCTTCAACGTTTTTGTCTTCCCCAACACCTTCATCGGCGAGTATATCAGCTTTGGCCGCCTACGCCCTGTACACGTCAACGGCATCCTTCTCCTCTTCCTTATCCCCGCCAACATGGGCCTGCTATACTACATCGTTCCTCGCCTCTGCGGCTGCCCTTTGTGGAATTATAAGCTCGCCACTGTTGCCAACATCCTCTGGTGGGCAAGCACTTTTCTCTCAACATTCTCCTTCCCTTTCGGCACCAACTTTGGCTGGGAATACGACGAACATCCGATGTTCATCCTGGGCTTTATCCCCATTAAACCTACTATAGGCCTCGCATGGGTGCTTTTCGGTGTTGTTATATTCGGTACCATTGCCTGTAGGCGTTTTCGAAAGATGTATGTATCCCTCTGGTACACTATGGGAACGATCATATGGACGGCGTTTACCTTCGTTTTCGCTGGTATCCTGATCGAACAGGTTGCCCCTGGAGGTATCTCACGCGTCAACATCAACTTCTTCTACATACACAACCTCGTAGGCCTTACCTTCACACCTATGGGTGTCGCTATTGCCTACTACTTTATCCCTAAAGCAGCAAACACCCCCCTATACAGCCATCGCCTCTCAATGATAGGGTTTTGGTCGATCGCTTTCTTCTATGCATGGGTAGGGGCCCACCACATCATCCACGGCCCTATTTCCCAATGGCTGCAGACGATGAGCATCATCTTCTCCATCTGGCTTTTTATTCCTGTCTGGACTGTTGTCGCCAACTTCTTCCTTACCCTTAAGGGGCAGTGGCACAAATACAGCCAAGATGCAACGATACGTTTTTTGATGATGGGGACCTTTTTCTACCTTGTCACCTGCATCCAAGGGCCTATACAGGCCTTGCGCAATATCAACGAGGTGACATCAAAAACAGATTGGATCATCGGCCATTCGCACATCTCCCTATACGGCACCTTTGCTTTTTTCGCCTTCGGAGGTATCTACTATGCTCTGCCGCGCGTAGCAAACAAACCTCTTTGGTCACATACTTTAGCCAACTGGCATTTTACGACAAACCTCATCGGATCCTTCCTCTTCCTATTGGCACTTTTCGTCGGCGGGTTTTTACAAGGGCTCCAGTGGGCCGACTGGGCCAACGGTGCCACATATGCACAGTTTCAGTATAATCTTGCCAAGATCCCCTTCTTACAAACGATTGTCGATATGTGGCCGTGGTGGTTGATGCGTGCTATAGGAGGGAGTTTGATCCTTTTTGGCAACCTCCTCTTTGTCATCAACATGTTCAACACCATCCTGCTTGACCCAAGAGAGGGTGAAACCCAATGAAGAAAAAACGCTTCTCGCAAAACGTTGATACATCCGCCATCTTCACCGTCATCGGTATCATCCTCCTCTTCTCCACGGCGATATTCGCAACATTGATGATCCCGGGACGTATCGATTCCTCATGGACAAACCCCTCCAGCAGCTACCAGATGCAGATGTACGAAATTGCCGACCCAAACTTCTACGTCAGCACCTCCCACCAAGGAGGAGAGACCTTTCAATACGTACAACAGATCAAAGAAGGCTATACGCTACTTGCTTTTGTCGAAGGAGCAACGACACGTATCGTCACCCCCCCCCTCATTACAAAGGTATGTTACCTCATTGGAAGAAAAGGAACTGAAGCTTACCTCTGACTTGCTCCTTCTACGAGAACCTGTCGACAGCGAGGTTGAATCCGGGTTCAACCCACGTAAAGCAGCGGAGAGGCTGAAAGAAACTCTTAGCGCAGAGTGGGTAGAGGAGAATTCTGGGTGGGAGAAACAAGGGTTGCCTAAACCGTACTTCGACGTGCTAGAACTCTATTCTCCTGGTAAGAAAGAAGCTTTCTCCGTTGCCTATTCTGATGGGATGATGGAAAATTGGGCCGATAATGGTTTTACCATCCTCGACCGTCAACCTAGGCAACAATATCATCGGGATTCGGGGGTCATCTATGTAAAGAACCCGCAAGAGTTCCGTATCAGCTACCGCACCTTTGGCGGCGACACCCGATGGTACTACGATCCGCACGGAGAGCAAGTTGTCACACTCAAACAACTCCGAGGATCATCGATGCGCTTCCTCTCGCGGCAAGAGCTCATCCAGCAAGGAGAAAAAATATACGCTGCAGAAGGGTGCTACTACTGCCATACCGACCAGACCAGGACCCTCGTCCAAGACGTCACCCTTAACGGCTCAGAGGACTACCCCGCCCCACCATCTTCTGCAAATGAATACATCTACCAGCGCATCACTTTCCCCGGTACACGCAGAATTGGCCCCGACTTGTCCCGCGTAGGGATCAAACGTCCCAGCTCCGACTGGCACAAAGCGCATTTCTGGTCTCCTAAAACGGAAAGTCCAGGGTCGATCATGCCCCCCTTCAAACACTTCTTCGACGACGACCCCAGCGGCACAGTAAGAAGTGAGTACGGTATACCCAACTGGCAGTTTGAAGCAATTTTTCTCTACCTCATGACAAAAGGTACGCGTATCACCCCTCCTACACAAGCGTGGTGGCTGGGCAAAGATCCCGTCGACACTCTCGCTATCATTGAAGGTAACCATGAATAACCTCGATGGAATAGGTTTTATAGGACAACTCTTCGAATACGCCTTCATCATCTCCCTGAGCGGTGGAGCATTGATCGTATTCCTCTATTGCTTTTTCAAGAAGAGACTTGATATGGATGAAGAACCAAAATACCAGATGTTCGAGAAGAGAGATGAACCTCGTTCCACAGGAGAAAAAGATGAATGACAATAAAGACTCACCACCCACTCCTCCAGAAAAGAGAGAATACGTTACTTTTGGTGATAAAGAACTCTACGAGTTTAAGGATACGAAAATCCCGAAATTCCTCATCTTCACCTATATATTCTTTCCCTTATGGGGAATCCTTTGGTTTTTTCTCTTCTGGAACGGAAGCAATGGGTGGCTTGACAGAGGACACTGGGGTGCGTTAGAGCAAGCCGCCAATACAAAAGCTCCCATCGAAAAAAAATACAAGACACAAAAAAGAGAACCCGTAATTCCCCTTAAAAATGGATAATGTAGCACCAGCATATCCTGCAACGCCCTCTCTGTTCTTTACAGAACAGCCGTGTGCGCTAGCAGGCGGGGGAGTGAAAAAGGAGTCCTGTCTTGACGATGATGTTGCTAGCACGACCTACCGCCTTGCCTTGGCATGCCTTGCTGTAGCAGCCTCTTTAGCTGTTGCTACGGGCGCGGCTATCCTCTTCTCCGCCTCCGTTATATACATCGCACTACCCTCTATTACGAGCCTCTTCTTTGCAATAGCAAGCGCTGGCTTGCGCAAAAAAGCAGCAGGCCTTGAAAGAAGCGATAAAAACCCCACATCGCCTCAGCAAAAAGGCCAGAAATTTGCCGACGTGATCAAACGATATTGTCAGCTGCATAAAAAACACCACTCCTTCTGCAGCCACCTCAGAACCGCTGTCCTTATCGCAGAACACACTAGCGACATACCAGTGCAGATTATAAAGACGTTAAATTATTTGCTTGTCGGAGCTCTTCACACTGTTGTTGGGAATGACTCTCTATTGCCGAGGATCAATGTCAAGCAGTGGAATAGGGGCGTTTCCCTTGAAATGTCATCAGCAGCACTGACCGATAGCAACCTTCGATATATCCTCTGTCAGCTAGGCGAATGGAGGACAACACTCTCATGCCTCGACCTCCGCGGATGCCTACAAGTGACGGAGAGTGGGTTGGCTATGTTGCGGGATTTCCCCTCATTAACGGCTCTCAATTTGTCTGGTTGCAAGATTTCTTCAGAGGTCATCAAACAGCTTGAACAGCTTCCCAACTTACGAATCCTCTATTTACAAGGCTGCAATAAGATCGATAGTAGCCTGCTTAAGAAACTCGAGGAGAGTACCATTGTCATCCGTCCCGACGGTACTACAAATTCGCTCGAAAAGGACAACAAACTAAAAGAAGCGTTCGTCGACTTTAAACATCGCATTGGACTACTATCAGGCGAAAGAAGCGAGGCTATCCGGGAGGGATTAACCGTCATCTTAAAAGAGCATCGAGAAGCTTATGGCTATTCGTCCATTATTAATCTCTCTCACGATTCAAGCCTTACAGATAAAAGCCTCGCTGTTTACCTGGAATTCTCGCAGCGTTATTCTCCCGATCTCACTGTCTTACGACTTGAAAATTCTCCTCTTGTTACAGGAGAAGGAGCCTTCCAACATCTTCGCTTTCTGCCTATCGAATCCCTCTACCTCGCCGGGTCTGGTGTGACCGATAAAGGGTTGATGGAGCTCGTTCCCTTGCTAAAAACGCTTAAATATCTCGACCTCAGAAACTGTATGCAATGCTCCCACGCGACGGTCGATTGTTTTCTAAAAACACACGAGGCAATTGTCCATAAAGAAGGCAAGCCGCCAGTCATTATGTACCCCAAGACATGCCCCGAGACATACCCCGGCGGCTCCGATCCCGGCCAAGACGTGTCTGGCGTACAGTTTTTTGCTTCAACTACCACAATGGATAGCGCTAACAGCTAAGGAATGGGTCGCAGGGCGCAAAAACTCGCGTTGCCTGTGAATTCATATGGATTGCTGATTTATAGATAGCGATCCTCTCTATCTTTCCATCCTATTTATCTTCTTCCTTTCCGTGGTTATTTAAACCGCTGCCATACCCCGTGACCAATACAGCCGTTTACTAAAATTACGGTACTAGCGTTTTTTATTGTCAAAGTGATATAATCATTTTCTAATTTATCGGTAAAATAAAAATTAAAAAAGGCGTTGGTTTATGAGCTACTACGACGATTTTGATCTTCTGATTAAAAGCAACGATAACGCGGGTTTTTTAGGCCTATGGGAAGAGTATTGTATTGGTGGGGGTAGTGATGGAGAGGAGCTGCTGAAGATTTTAAAATTGCTGTTAGTTTCGGATATGAAAGACGTCTTTGACGCGTATGCAGAGACGATCATCCCTTTGTGGCGAGATATTGAAGATGCACCGCTTGCTTATGAAGTCCTTAAGCTGATCCTTGATCTGGAAGCAACAAACTCTGATGAACTGGCACAAGTTGCTTACAACGTATTGAAAGAGCGCTACGGGGACCACAAGCTGTTTAATGAGAAGATTCGCCTGGTTGGCTTGAGGAATAAAGAGCATTTCCAGGGGGCCATACGCAACTATGAGCTGTTGAGCCACCTCGACACAGGGGCGTTTGTCTACCATACAGCAGGTTGGGGGACGGGAGAGGTCATGGAATATTCTCTGGTACGAGAAGAGCTCTTTTTCGAATTTGAGGGGGTCCTTGGACGCAAAGAGCTGACGTTTGATAATGCATTCAAAAATCTTGAGCCTCTTCCAAAAAAACACTTCTTGTCGTGCCGTTTTGGCAATCCAGAAGCTTTGGAGGCTGAAGCAAAAAAAGACGCTGTCAAGGTCGTTAGGATGCTCTTAAAAGATCTGGGAGATAAGACGGCAGCGGAGATCAAAGAGGAGATGTACGAGCTTGTCATCCCTGCTGCAGACTGGTCAAAATGGTGGCAGGGGGCTAGGGCTAAGGTGAAGAAAGATACAATGATTGAGTCTCCTATAAGTATGAAATATCCTTTCCGTCTACGTTCTGACGAAGTAAGCCACGAGGAGCGTTTCCGTAAGGAATTGGGTAAGACAAAGAACATCGACCAGGGCCTCCGAGCCATCTACTACTTCGTTCGCCACTTCCCAGAAATGGTTGAAGAACCCAACCTTGCCACTTTCCTTAAACAGCATATTGTTACCTTCCTCTCCGAGGAAAAAATCTCTTCTGCTCAGCAGTTTCAACTGAGGATTCTCTTCCACGATCTATTTGAAAAAGAACCACCTCCTGATGGGATCGCTCTAGATGCGTTTGTCTGTGCACTTAGCTCTCCCGATGAAACGACGAGGGAGATAGAGATCACTGCTTTGAGAAAACGCGCCCTAGAGTGCACGAAAGAGTGGCGTCCTGACAGGAAGGAGATCTTTTTAGAACAATTCTTTATCCGCCAACCTAGTTCGTTACGAGACTATTTGCTTAAAGAGCTGAACGTCCCAGAGACGAAATCACAGCTTGAAGCTAAGCTGATTGACCTGCTCAGCAATTCCGCTCTCTATCCTGAAGCGTTTGTTTGGTATTTTCAGAAAGTGATGGCGAAGATGCACATCCCCTTCTCCGACCCGGCAGGACAGTGCCAGTTTTTTGAAGCTTTCCTCATCCTATACCATACGATCGAATCACTACCAGAGCATAGGGACCTGGTAAAGAAAATGTTTAACCTGCTCATTGGCAACAGGTACGCCATCCTCAGGGAGATCGTTGCTGAATGCGGGCTGGAGTATGCCAAAGAGATTTTGTTGCTTGTATCGAAATGTCGTACGCTGAGCGACCACAATGCAAAAATTGTCCAATCCATTATCTACGCGCAGCATTCGGAGCTGAAAAATGATGGCGAGAAAGAAGAGAAACGTGAGCCGGTCTGGACGACGCAAGAGGGGTATGATAAGGTTCAGGAGAAAATCAAAGAACTCGGTACTGTCGAACTAGTAAAAAATGCCAAGGAGATTGAAGAAGCGCGTTCCCATGGCGACCTGAGAGAGAATGCGGAGTACAAATGTGCGTTAGAGAAAAGAACACAGCTCCAAGGCGAGATGAAGATGCTCTCCGATCAACTTCACAATGCGCGCATCCTCACACGCCAAGACGTCAGCGATAGAGAAGTCTGTGTGGGGACTGTTGTCGAAGTAGAAGATAGCCAGGGGAAGACAACGTCGTATACCCTTCTAGGACCGTGGGATGCAAGCCCTGAAGATAATGTCCTCTCCTTCCAGTCGCGTTTTGCCGAGGCGATGCTCAACGCTAAAAAAGACGATACATTCGAATACCAGGGGAAAACATTGAAAATAGCCTCCATACACAACTACTTCGATACCCTAGCCACTAACAGCAAATAGACTAACAGCGACTAGTAGGAGAGACAGGGACTAAACAGGGACAGCAAGGACAACAGAAAAGCAAGGGTTGATATCACCCTCTCTCACCGTTTGTTTTTTCTTCAGGCCGAAGGTCTGGGATGTAACAGCCCGGGGCAGCGCCCTGGGTACCCACAACAGTATTTGCAGCCTGAAAGGCTGCAACATGCAGAAGGATTTTGTGCAGCACATTTTTTTTTCATCGATACCAACAAAAACATCATCAAGGTATTATTCCAAGACGAATATCGTCACTTTCTGAATGGATATGGTCTTGTATTTGACGAAATACAG
>JAFITR010000089.1 GCA_017116025.1 Simkania negevensis | reverse complement strand
ACCTTCGGTCTGATTTTAGACCTTCGGCCTGGTTTCAAAACTGCCAAACTCGAGTGTTGAGAATCAACGGTGAAGAGCGTAACAACAAGAGCACAAAAAAGGATGCCAATCTTTGTTGTCCCTGCTGTCCCTGTCGTCCCTTAGTTAGCGCACGCGTGTGTATTCGTCGGGAAGGATTGTCTGAGCAACATTGCTTGAAGGGAGCATCTTTTCACTCACGATATCCTGCATATTAGTATCAGCGCCATTGGCATCAGCTTTGACGACTTCGATATCAAAGACAAGCAAGGAGTTTGGCGATAAGGGACCGCTTGTTCCATAGCCTAAATCGGGATGAACATAGAGCATCCTTTTTTCACCCTCTTTCATTCCTTCAAGGCCCTTTCTAAAGCCAATGATCGTATGGGAGAGGCTTAGTGGGATCGGCTCACCTGTCCTGGAGGTGCCGAATACTGTCCCGTCAATGTATTTCCCTGTATAATGGACAAGGGGTGTTCCTTCAGGAGGGACAGCAGCGTCGCTGCTGCCTGGAGAAACGACCTCATATTGCAATTTTTTAGGTTCAAGTTCCACAACATTGGTTCTCAAAGCATTCGTCGCAAGAAACTTTTCTGCCTCTTTGAGGTTTGTTTGTGCCACCTCATCCAAGACAGATTCTTGGATAGTGGCTAGTGCATATCCATATTCCTCATCGGACATGGGAGGTTCTTTACCGGAAACAGCATTACGTATCCCTTTGATCATGCTCTCTAAGTCGAAGCTAAATGCAGGTGTCGAAAGATTTCTTCCTAACAGATGTCCAAAGGCCTCGGAGATTTTTTTTATTTCGGCTTGAGAAATATCTTTAGACGATTTCGAAGCATCGCAAGGCAAGACTTCTTTTTCTTTGCTCGCGGCAAAAGAAAGGGTAGTGGCAAGACATCCTGCAGCGACGCATGCAATCCGTAGAGTTTTTATAAACATCTCTTTTCCTCCATACACTGTATCATAACCAATGGAAGAGACTAAAAGAGTTGCTGATATTACGTCTAGCTGAAAAAATGTGTTCTGTACTAAAGTCGAGATAATTTAAATGGTGGCAGCAATGTGAACGCGAAGATGTCCATAATGAAAAAACTTCACATCTTTTTCGCTTCCTTCACGCTCTGCGCGTTTAATTCTTAATCAACTTGTATCACCTAAAACTGAGGATCGAATATGACCACACTACAACAGCCACTTCCTACCTCTACAGGAAAGAGTTTGGGGAATTTTCATCTGGACCGCTTTGTCCCTTTGAATGAGATCAATACCGAGCTTCGACTGCTCACCCACCAGCCTACCGGAGCGCAAGTTCTCCATCTTTATAATGATGATCCGGAGAATCTTTTTTGCCTTTCCTTTCGCACACTACCTACAACATCGAACGGTGTGCCGCATATTTTAGAACACACGGTGTTATGTGGTTCGAAGAAATATCCAATACGCGATCCCTTTTTTTCTATGACAAGGCGCAGCTTGAACACATTCATGAATGCCTTGACGGGTTCTGACTTCACCTGCTATCCAGCAGCGTCACAGGTAGGCAAAGACTTCTACAACCTTCTCGAGGTATACCTAGATGCTGTTTTTGCTCCCCAGCTGACGCGGATAAGTTTTTTACAAGAAGGGCACCGCGTGGAGTTTACCCAAGCGAACGACCCCTCTTCTCCTCTAATGTTCAAAGGGATCGTCTTCAACGAGATGAAAGGTGTGATGGCCTCTCCTGAGTCGCGTCTATGGTATGCGACGATGGCAGGGGTGTTCCCTGATATCACATACGGCATTGTTTCTGGAGGAGATCCAAAAGAGATCCCAAATCTTACACATGATGAGCTCATCGATTTCCACAAAACCTTCTACCATCCCAGCCGCTGCATCTTCTTTTTCTATGGCAACATGCCCCTTACCGATCATCTTTCTTTTATTGAACAGCATGCTTTACAAGGAGTGACAAAAAAACCACCCTTGCCCTCCATCCCTAAACAGCCCCGTCTGGGAGCTCCTACACGCACAAGGAAACCCTACCCTCTCTACCTTTCTGAAGGGGAAGATGGGCGCGACAAGGCCTTCATCTCCCTCTCTTGGCTGACGTGCCATATCCTCGATCAAGAGGAGCTGTTAGCTCTTCTTGTCCTTTCTACTGTCTTGATGGACCATGATGCTTCGCCCCTCAAGAGGGCTCTATTGGAATCGGGACTATGCCAACAAGCTGATGCTGTTATCGATGAAGAGCTCAGTGAAATCCCCTTTGTCCTTGTACTAAAAGGTTGCAATGAGGACGACGCTAGTCGTCTGGAGAATATTGTCTTTACCACGCTGAAGAAGCTGGCTGCTGAAGGCGTTCCTAATGAGCTTGTTGACGCTGCTTTGCACCAGCTAGAATTTCATCGTACGGAGATTGCTCGTGGGCGCTACCCTTATGGCCTGTCGCTATTCATGCGCAGCGCCCTTCTCCAGCAGCATGGAGGTGACGCGGAGAACGGCCTTCTTATCCACTCGCTTTTTCATCAGCTCAGAGAAGACTGCAAAGATAAAAATTTCCTGCCCTCTCTTCTACAAAAGCATTTTATCAACAACAAGCACTTTGTCCGTACATTGCTCTATCCCGACACAGCCCTTGCAGAAGAGGAGCAGGAAAGGGAAAAGGAAAAGCTACAAAAGGTAAAATCTGCACTTTCTTCTGAAGAGAAGCAAGCCATTGTCGACCAGGAAACAGAGCTCAAACGCTGGTATGCCGCGCAAGGGAACGAAGAGATCGATCTCCTTCCCAACATGGCGCTGGAAGACATTCCAGAAGAATCAAGAGACTATCCTTTGGACAAAGAGAGTTGCGCTCCTTTGACACTTTTTTTCCACAACTGTTTCACAAACAAAATCGTCTACTGCGCCCTTGCCTTCGACTTGCCTGCTTTGTCTATGGAGCAGCTGCCATATGTGCGACTCTTCTCATATCTACTTGACGAAGTTGGTTGTGGAGGACGGAATTATATTGACAATCTCAAGTACATCCAGAAGCACATCGGAGGTGTGTCAGCACACTTGGAGATCAATGACCAATTATCGAGTAACGACTTCTCTCCCTTCCTCACCATCCAAGGCAAAGCACTCTCACACAAAGCGGACAAGCTTTGTTCTCTACTCGTTGACATGACAACCTCTCTAGACCTTTCCAACGTAGAACGTATCAGGGAGGTCCTCGTCCAACACTACAGCGATCTACAACAAAGCCTCCAAACCAACGCACTATCATACGCTACTCACCTTGCCACAAGTTCTTTGTCGACAAGTGCGATGGTGGCTAACCAATGGTATGGGATCGAATACTACACATTCATCCGCGATATCGTCGAACATTTCGACACAAAGAAAGAAGGACTCATCACCTCTCTCTCTGCTCTCAACAAAAGCCTGCTCACCTGTGAATCCCCCCATCTCATTGTCACATGTGACGCAGAAGACTATAAGCAGATGAGCAAAGAAAACTTCTTTGGCCTCACGAATCTTCCTCATACAAAGAAGCCATCATGGAAGCCCCTACCGCCCCCCTCTTCTATCCCTTCACAAGGACGGGTTATCTCTTCAGAAGTATCCTTCACCGCCCAAGCCTTCCCCTCGCTGCCATATACCCATCCCGACGCCCCTCTCCTCAGCTTGGCAGCACGCATCTTCTGCAACGAAACGCTACACACACGCATACGTGAACAGGGCGGAGCATATGGCAGTGGCGCCGTCAACAGACCTCTGTCAAACGACTTCTACTTCTATGCCTTCCGTGACCCAAACATCTGCTCTTCTCTACAAGCTTTTCAAGATGCCGTCAACGAGCTGATCGAGAAAGGAGTCACGGCGAAACAGCTCAAAGAAGCAAAGTTGGAAGTCATCCAAAAACTAGACACCCCCATCTCTCCAGGTAGCAGAGGGATGACCGCCTATTGCTGGATGCGCGACGGAAGAAGTAAGGCACTGCGTCAACAGTTTCGCTCAAAACTGCTACAAGCAACAGCCGAAGAGGTCAGCACAGCAGTCAAAAAACATATCGCACCAAAAATGGACGCCGCTACCTCTGTTGCTTTTGCAGGAAAAAAACTGCTGGAACGAGAAAATATCGCCTTGTGCGGAAAGACACGGCACGAACTTGCTATCAAAAACATATAACGGATCTTTTGCAGGAGTTTAATACATGCTTATGGATATTGCAAAAAAGACAAAACAGCTCTTTTTTCTGACCGCATTTCTACTCAGCTCTTATTACGGAGTTGCGCAAGGGAACAACGACACTGTTTCTGGTGACGCAATTTTACGTGCTACCTCCAAAGCATTTTCTGACGTAGCGAAAAAGACAACACCCGGAGTTGTCTACATCGAAGCCAAACGCATAGAGACGCTACAAAGTCGTTCTTCCCGCTACCCTCAGGGAGCTGATCCTTACGGCATGTTTGAGGACGACTTCTTCAAACGCTTTTTCGGCATACCAGATCAACTTCCTCCTCACCATGGCGAGCAGCAGCCTCAGCTTATGGTACGCACGCAAGGATCAGGCTTTCTAATCAGCGAAGACGGCTACATTTTAACCAACCATCACGTTGTTGCCAATGCAACAGAGATTATGGTCACGATAGGCGATAACAAACAAATCGAAGCGGAAGTGATAGGAACAGACCCGAAGACAGAGCTTGCTCTAATCAAAGTCGAGGGTAACAACTACCCTTTCCTCTGCCTCGGAGACTCTGATGCTCTCGAGGTAGGCGAGTGGGTGATCGCCATTGGCCAGCCTCTAGGTCTTGAAGCAACGGTCACGGTAGGTATTGTCAGTGCGAAAGGACGCAACGACCTAAACTTAACACCGATCGAAGATTATATTCAGACAGACGCAGCGATTAACCCTGGGAACTCAGGAGGACCTCTTCTTAATTTAGACGGTGATGTCATCGGAATCAATACTGCTATTGCAAGCCCTACAGGCAGTTATATTGGCGTAGGTTTTGCCATCCCTAGCAACCTCGCCCAACACATCGTTGATCAGCTGATGAACAAAGGAGAGGTGTCACGAGGCTTTGTCGGTGTATCATTGCAACCGATCGATGCCGATATCGCTGCAGCTCTCGGATTAGACCAGGCAGGAGGCGCTCTTGTTGCTGAAGTGGTTAAAGGATCCCCCGCAGACGCGGCAGGCATCAAACAAGGCGATATTATCCTGAAATTCAACAATATACAAATTAAATCCCTCGGCGCTTTCAGAAATGCTGTCGCTTTGATGGAACCTGGAGAGAAGCTCATTTTGACAGTGAATCGGAATGGCAAAACGCTACTTCTTAACATCATAGTAGGATTATACCCATCAGAAAAACACGAGACAACGGAGAAAAACATTGTTGCTACCATTGGACTCGAGGTAGAGCCACTAACAAAAGAAACTGCCCAACAGTGGGGGTATTTCAATGAGCAAGGCCTTCTTATCACCAAAGTGGCCAAAGACTCTCCTGCAGCGGCTGCAGGCCTGCGCCCTGGAAGTCTTGTCATTACGGTAAACAGAGAACCAGTACACACACAAGAAGAGTTTGAACAAGCTCTTGAGAAAATCAGTGAAACGACAAAAAGCGCCCTCTTGCTCGTGCGGCAAGGCAAAACTATCCGCTTTATCATCATCAAGATAGGCAACAAAAAATAATAACAAGAGGAGAAGGTTCAAAATGAAAAAAGCTGCTTTGATGTTATTTTTAGGTTTTTCTGCGATCTGTTTTTCACACTCCGTTCAAGCAGAAGGCATCACAATGCACGTACCAAATGCAGAAAAATACGAATGTTTTATACTTCAATATGAGCACGACGGTAACGCAGACCATCATGTCGAGGTAATGACGGGAGCGGGACTAGGAACGGTTACTTTGCCATCCAAGGTGAAAGCAGGAACACGAGTAGCAATTAGATGCCTATCCCGCTGTTGCAATTTTGCCGGATGGCTACCGGCGCAAAACGGACACATCTTCGATATAAAAGGAC
>JAFITR010000088.1 GCA_017116025.1 Simkania negevensis | reverse complement strand
CTCACTCTTCCAAGATGATGCGTATAACGATATGCGCACACAATATGCAACAACCCCCGAAAAGGCTTATGCTCCCAGATTCACCAGTGGCAAAGCAGTAGTGCGTCGTACCTATGTTGATCTGGGGCGCAGAAGCCTGCTTGAACGCTTAGCCCTGCAAAACGAGATCAAGGTGCTTCCCAAAGTCCTTACACTCCCTAAAGACCCTGCAGAAAAGAACCCTGAAGGATACCAGCAAGCACAACGAGATATAGCCAAAGACTTCCGGCGTAACGGCAGCGCAGACCAGGTCACAGGCTTCTTGCTCGAAGAGTTTGGCCTCTTCAACGCATCAAACTTGGTCGAACTTTTCTCCATACCAGAACAAGAGCCTGGGGAGGCTGCTCCAAAAGGAGCTTTTAGTTGCACTGAACACGACATTAGAAAGCTTTTCGAGGCGATGAAAAAAGCTAAATGGATCACTGACGAACGCGACTCTGTCTCCTTCTCTGTGAATACAGGAATCAACCCCTTCACCTTCTTCGACCCCAATCTGCTTCGTGCCACCCTTGCCGATAGTCCCTACAACGAAGAACAGCTTGCTGCTATCACAGAGCGTGTGCAGAACTTCCTCACTCGTGCCCAACAAGCGCGCTGTAACTACACCCTAGCAAAAGATAAGCACGCCTCTACCGATGCAAGCATCACTAGTGCCATCGAAGAGCATGCACTCGAATTCCGCGCAGCAGAAGACTGGATGCGTGCCAAGTTAGGACGCCACCACGAGGTAGGGTTAAAGGAGATGCGCTACGCCATCTTAACAGAAGACTACGGCAAGGTCTCTTCAATCATCCTAGACCAACACCGCCCACAAATAGTAGATCTTCTCTTTAGCGAAAACAAAAGAATGTCACCAGAGGGAAAAAGAGAACTGAAACACAATAACGACAAGACACTGCGCAAGCTTCTCCCAAACATCACACAGGACGATATCCAACAAATACGCGAAGACTTTCAAAAGGGCGGCACAGCACTCCTGGACGACCTCCTCCGCGCTCATCACATCCCAAGCTTACGCAACGCTTTCGTTCGATACCTCTTCCACAAAACGGAATGGCAGCACCTCAACAACGTCAATAAGGCAGCATACACCGGCGAGCGTAACAAGATCGAACTGCTTGCCATGCGCCGCCACTACTCCGTCGACCTCATCGCCTCCGCCGTGGGCGATGCAAAAAAAGAAGAACAACGCCACCAGCTTGCATTCCTCCTATTCGAAGAAAACATCGGCTTCCGATGTAACGCCCCACAGGTGCGGATGTTCCAATCCTTCCTCCTCAAGCCAGACAACCCTGACGCCATCGATGCCGCACAAGCGCGTATGGGATTTGGCAAGACGGCCCTCCTACCGATCATCGCCCTCGTCAAGCTGGCGAGGATGCGCGAAAGCGAGCGGAAAGACGATCTCAAACCCGAAAAGAAAAAGATGATACGCTACGTCGTGCCACGCGCCGTCCTCGAAGACAACACCTACGCTTTCGACCAACGCCTGGCAAACATCCTCGGTGCACACGTCGTCAAAGACACCGAGTTCCAACGCTACCAGATCGACCCTGACCACTCCACCGACTCATTAGAGCTGATGCAGAGCGACCTCGACGCACGCAAAACGTTCTACGAAAAGGTGCGCAACGAGGGGCACCTCCTCATCCAATCGCCCGAAATCCGCAACAGCATCGAGTCGCAAGAAGATGACCTGCGTGAGCTCTTGCACACAAGGAGTAACATGAGTAACGATGCCAAGTTCGCCCTCGCACGCTGCCTAGACACCCTTGGGACAATACGCAATATGCCAACGTCGACAGTATTCGACGAGCTCGACGATACACAAGATGAGAAATCGCGAGAAGTCAACTATACCCAGGGAGAGAGGAAATCCACCGACCCCGTTGCGATCAACCCTATGCTCACCATCATCGAGCAGATCAACAGCGGTGGCTACGACCCGAAGAAACCCCAGGCATTCATTTGCGCTGTACTAAAAAAGTTTGATTTTAAAATAAAAGAAAACGATCCACTCATCACCAAACTTCTCAACGAAAAGCAGGCAATCGCTGACGGTGTCGACGACAACTTTGACCAGCACCCTCGGAAAGAAGAGCTAAAAGCCACCTGTTTTCTCCTGCGTGCCCTCCTCAGCGACGAGAGCATGCTCTCTATGGTCAAAGATAAACAGCCAAACACGCATTTCGGCGTACGCTTTGAAGAAAAGGAAGGCAAGAAAAACTATTTCTTCGACAACCAATCTGGCTCTATCTCCCTCATCGCCGTACCATACGAAGGGGTGAATACCCCCAAAGGCGCCTCCGTCTACGACAACACGGAAGTCGCCTCGTTCGCCACACTGCGCTACTACCTCTCCAACGAGACAGGGTTCGAACAAGACCCACACCTCAACTTCCTCATCGAACAGACTAAAAAGGGAACGATCCCCAACAGCGTACGCGTCATCTTACAAGACACAAAAGTTTTGGAACGGCTAGAAGCGATCGCTGACATGCTCAACCAACAAGAGATACTAGAAGCAAAGCAACGCTTCTACAAAGAGTTCATGGCCCCCCCCCACACAAGAGTTCCGCAAGTTTTTCGGTGCCGCCGTCGTCGCTACACAGATACGCTTCGACACAGGGCGCATCAGCAGCGACCGATATGAGAGAGGGTCGCCCTACGACGACGTCATCGGCTGCTCAGGGACGGTAGGAAGCACATCGTCCTACTTCAGAAAAGAGTTCACCGACGCTGCTGCCGACGGTAAGATGAGCCTGGAAATCATGGGACGCGACGAGAATGCCACCGTCAGACGGCTTGCATCACCAAGAAAAGAGAAAAAATACCTCGACGAGATACTGACAACTATCCTCAACAACGCCAACGAGAACACGCGCGCCATCACCGACGTCGCCGGTATGTGCAAAAGCCCTGAAGGCACACCAGAAGCGATCGTACGTAACCTGTGGCAAAAACTTCAGGCCCACAAACACTTCAACAAAGGCCGCATCACAGGCATCGTCTACTACGGCAAAGACAACGTCAAACGTCTCCACCGAGGCCCCGACAAAGACGACATCCCATGTACGACAGCGATGGAACTCGAAGCACGTAAAGGCAAAACGTTTTTCACCTTCTACGATCAAAAACACACAAGAGGCACCGACGTCAAACAAGCCTTTAAATCCCACGCACTGCTCACCCTCGACAAAAACGTCGACAACAGCAGCGTCAAGCAGGCAATTTTGCGCTTCAGAGACCTCGTCAGCAGAGAATCAGGGCAAAGCTTTTCTTTTGTCATGATGGACGACTTCCGTACAGAAATACGCAACACACTGGGTAAAAACCAGAAGCTGGATATAGAAGCAAAAGACGTCGCTATCTACCTAAGAAAGCAAGAGCGTGCCGCCGAACAGAAAAACGCCTTAACGATCTTTAACAAAGAGATGAAGGCCATCGTCAAACAAGCCGCCAGCCACCTGGAACACCTCGTCACAAGCGAGATCGACTTCAGCAAACTCACAGACCCTCAACTCGAGGCATATACCGCCTTTTTAACGGCAAGAAACGAGATCGCCACCCTCGTCGACACAGCCATCACTACACTACACAAAAAATACGGCAATGGCATCAACGAGGTGGGCAGAGATGTTTTCATCAGGCAAGAACGCGTTCGGATCACACAACGCTTGAAAGACCTCATCGAATGCGCTAAAACATTTGCACAAGATGCAGGCACCACTCTCGACCCAACAGACGCTATCTGGACACAGGCTCAGGGCTTCTACGAAAGTCAAGCCAACGACTCCGTAGCGCTATTTAAACGCCGCTACCCAACTAACAAGGCCGTACGTACTCCATCAAGTGCCAGCGACGGACAGTGCATCGCTGTCGCCCAAGCCCAAGCACAAGCGCAGGCAGAAGCACAAGCACAAGCGATGGCCATGGCACTAACACAAAAAGATATCGAAGTCCACATAGAACCCGAGCGCGCACAAAAAATGGGGATGGTATCTGATCACCACCCCGTCAACCTCGACTTCTTGCAAGACGTTGATAGCAACACAAAGCAGGTCAACGACTACGGCGCAACAAAAAACCTCGTACATCCCGACCTACGCACTCGGTTCCGTATCAGTCCCCACCTAGAGCGTACAAAAACTCTGCGCACACACTATTTCTTAACCAATACTAATAGAGACTTGATCGTACTCATCTCCGCCGAAGAAGCTGATGCATTCATGCGTGCCGACGACACCGCAAAAAATGGATTCAACCTCTTCGATATCAATGACTACGACGCACAAACACAACCACTAACGATACCAGCGATCGTCAACGATAAGGCGGTCGTCGACAAGAATTGGAACGGCATTGACTCAGTATTGGCCAACAACATGCGCGCTGTCATGCTAGGCCTTAACAACTGCCCCACTGAAGATGATATACAAAAAATCAAATCAACAGGCGATATCCGCGCTCTTGTTGATCCTAAGCGACCATGTGACATCGAACAAAAGCAGCTGCTTCCACACCTCAAGGGAAGGGACCGTGAAGGCAACCTCGCAGAGATCATGTCCATCACTCAGTTCGGCTTAACTCATAATTGTGACATCGACTTCACGATCGAATCAAGACCAGCAACAGCAGCTCCAGCTCCAGGTGCAGCAGCCGCTGCTCCAGGTGCAGCAGCCGCTGCTGCACCTGGAGCTGCTGCTGCCGCTGCCGGCGCCGCTGCTCCCAACGTCATCACAATCGGTATGAGCACCACAGACCGCAACGCCGCGATCACGATCCCTACCAGCAACAACACCTTCAACGCCTACCTTGCCGGTGGTCGGGTAGAAGAGTGGCGCGGTGACGGCACCGAAAGCGGCCAAGTAGAATCTGTCGACGTCCCCGGCATGCTCAACGACGTATCTTTAACAGGAGGACGCTTCACTCAACTCCACACCGACCTCGAGACACACTTCAAGGCCATCAAAGTCGAATGGGATAAGCTAGCGCAAGAAAAAAAGAAGCTAGACGCCCTTAAAGAAGAGGTTCGAAGAAAGATCGAAGGCCTACAGATAACAGCAAGCAACCTCTCGCAAGACGACAAAGGATTTAGCAATGTGGCTAAAGACAGCTCAGACCCACTCGATACAATTGATGTACTAAAGCAAGAAAGAGATAATGTTAAAAAGGAATATCAAGACATCATAGACAGAACCATCTCTGTGCTTGAAGGCCAACCACCCCGTTCATCTCCCTTTAATCCCTCCACAACAACTTTAACAACACAGAAAGCTACAGATTTGGAAAACATTGGAGGCAGATTATTTGCAATAATGAAAACACTACAGGGCCCCTCAGTAGGTATGGATCAAATCATACAGGTGCAAAAAGATCTTGACATACTCGCTGACGACGCATTGATATTAAGAGCCCTCGCGGCAACAAAATACCACTCAGGCCAAGGAATAATGAAGTCACTCGCATGTGGCCTAGGCCTACGGGAAGGCAACTATCCAACTACTACGTACGGCTCGCCAGGTTCACGGACAACTGGAGGTATGTGTGGACCGTTGCAAAACTCCACCACAGCGCTCGAAAAGCTCATTACAAATATAAAAGACGCCGCAGCCGAAATTGAGCCCATCGAAAAGAAAATTAAGGCATTGCAAAGACGGCTCGATCTCATCGAAAGGCGCTACAAAGAGGCAGAAGCAGCTGTCGCTATCGCACAAGACATCTTGGAAAGAGAAGAAGACCTCAACTGGGCGCTTGATAGACAAGGGCTGCAGCTTGTCCCAATGGGAAATTATAGATTTATATCAAGTGCCCTACTCGATCTCATCGACCCTACTGCACTGCTGCAGATGAGAACAGAAATCCCCAAAAAGCACGTGCTGCACCTCGAAGGCGAAATGCCCGACTACAACAACACCATCGCAACACTTACCGAAACACTCACAAGCAACGCCGTACGGATGACAGAAGAAGAGGAAACATCGCTCAATTCCAACACGGCCTTCTGTAACGCAGCCAATCACTGCGCTAACCAATTAGAAGAACGTCCCCGCGAAATTGACCTGCC
>JAFITR010000087.1 GCA_017116025.1 Simkania negevensis | reverse complement strand
GAGTCTTTTTATTAAAGCCCGGAGGGCGCTCGATCAAAGCCTCGGATGACGAGTGAAGCGAGAAATCCGTGCTAATGCAAATGAAGATGGAGCCCGAAGGGCGATTGAATGGTTAAGCTGCCATGAAAATTTTCATCAGGGAACGTCTCGGTCGGTAAAAACTGCCAAACTCGAGTGCCCCGGAGGGGCATACGCGAAATAGCCCCGGGTCAGTGAGGGAGCTTGCGACCGAGCGCAGCCCGGGGAAGGGAGCTTGCGACCGAACGCAACCCGGGGCAAAGTGGATGGAGGTGGAGAGAATCGAACTCTCGTCCTAAGTAAACGCCAAAATAGCCACTACATGCTTAGCACTTTTTAATTTACCTGCCCCGATGTAAAGTGCACCACTAAAGACAGGCTGCTCCCAGTATCTCGGATACTAGCCCCTGTGAGCTACAGGGCTAGGTCCACACCAAGAAATTGACAGCAGTTCCCAGGCCCTTGGTCCAGCCTCGGACTGCCGCGGTCACCTATTCAGTTACGATTAGGCAGCCTGTGCAAAAGAAACTTCTTCACCATGGGTGCCGAAGTTACCTGCGATGACTTTAGAGTTGTCATTTATCTGGTTTGTCAGTTTTTTTAGGAGGCCAACCGACGTCCTCCGCATGCAACTAGTTCTTTATTCCCTAGTCGAAACCATTACACCCCCGTAATGGATTACCTATAGTATATCACAACGCTCAAATAAAGGGAAAGGGATGACACTGCCGGTTTTTGGCAGGAATTGCTACAGATCACATAAGCTCTGCGGCGAGTGCGGCAAGTGGTGAGCGCTCAGTTATTCTCATGGTGATATGGCCGAAGAGTTTCTCTTCCTTAAAACGGTCGACGGTAAAGGTAAGGCCATTTGAATCGGGATCGAGGTATGGATTATCGATCTGGGTAGGGTCGCCGGTGAGCACCACTTTGGTCGCTTTGCCTGCACGTGAAATGACCGTTTTGACCTCGTGAGGGGTGAGGTTTTGAGCTTCATCGATAATGATATAGGCTTTTGGAAGGCTTCTACCACGTATATAGGTGACCGCTTCCATCTCGATCTTATTGCTGTCGAAGATCCACTGGAGCGTCTCACTGGGTTCGTCTCCTGTGGAATCGCATAAGAACTCAAGGTTGTCGAAGATCGGTTGCATCCAATGACGCAGCTTCTCATCTTTTGTTCCCGGAAGGTAGCCGATATCTTTCCCTAAGGGGACAATGGGCCTGCTGACAAGGACGCGCGTATAGACTCCTTCGTCAAATACTTTTCTCAATGCCGCTGCCAGAGCAAGAAGTGTCTTCCCCGTTCCTGCATGGCCAACAAGAGTGACGAGATTGATATCGTCGCGCAAGAGCAGATCTAAAGCGCAGCACTGCTCAACATTTAGAGGGGTGATCCCCCACAGGTTTTGCGCACTTTTTAAGAGGGAAAGGAGACGGCCCTTCTCAGCATCGTACTTACCTATAACATCGGGGCCTTCCCCAGGCGAGCGCATAACAAAATAATCGTTGGGGTAACACTCTTTATTTTCAAAGGGCAAAGAACCCTCTTTTACAAAGAGGTCAATATCTGGCTTCGACAGCTCAATATTGTGCACGCCACTGTGTAGGTTATCAAACGCAACCTTCAGGCTCTCATAGTCTTCTGCCTCAAGCCCCAAAGCCTCCGCTTTCACCCTCGCCGCAAGATCCTTAGAAACAAAGACAACTTTGTTTTTTTTCTCCTTCTCCTTCAAATGCAAAGCTGTTGCGATGATCACATTGTCTTTGATCGTCAGCCCAACAAATCCAAACTCCTTAATCTGCGCATCCATCACAATCTGTACGGTGATATCATTCTCCACCTTCAAACCAGTGCGCAAATCCCCTTCGCCGACATGCTTAAGATGGTCGAGTATGCGGATCGCTTCGCGTGCCTTATACCCCCTCTCATCCCTCGCTTTCTTCATCCCATCCAGCTCTTCAATCACAATAAGAGGGATCTTCACATCATTGCCAAAAAACTTGCATATCGCCCCTGGATCGTAAATCAGAACATTCGTATCCAATACAAAGGTTTTGCGCATCCCTCACTCACTCCTTTCATAAAGCTTCCTTGTTTTCATATCTTACCCACCAAACCATCCCCTGTAAAGGGAAATCAGCTCTCCTATCGCAATATGGCAGCATCCTTATAAATAGTTTATACAGCTGATTTTTAATGAGATATAATGTTTTATAAGCAGACAGTTGTTTAAGCTGCTAATTTTGTTGAAGATGATTTAGGCAAAAGTTATAATAGGGTTGGAAAAATTTAGACGCGGGTGTTAATACAACCTGCATTGAACCAGCAAGAAGATGGGGTTATCTACGATGAGGATTACAATCAACAAGAAGGTTTTGAGTGTACCACCCTATATTTCAACGACTTGGAAGAATATATCTTCTCTTCAAGCGAAAGAAGAGGATTCTCCGGGGCTCTTCACTCTCGTCGTCACGCTTGAAGATGGTTCGAAACTAAACGTACCCCATCTATCTCAGGAATCACTGGACCACATTTTTGAGATGCATGCCAAGGTAACAGAAGAGGGTATTGACGCCTCTCCGCAACGGCAACCGACAAAGGCAACGGGTAATCAAGACACCTCTTCGGAATCAATTGCCGAATTATTTAATAGCGGGGGGCAGATGCTATTTCCCTTCCAAATGGATGAAGGAAAGCTTGGCGGGCTTGAAAGTCTTGCAGGCTTCATGCAACACAACGCTTCCCAAGCGAATGCTCCAGATCTTCCGCCAGAGATGTTGGACAAGATAGCCAAAATTGCGGGTGTCATGGGCAAAGAGGGGGGGGGTAGAATTTCCACAAGCAGAAGCAAACTGCAACTGTTTTCACTGCCAGATATCCCGTGCAGTCCGCTACGGATTAGGCGAAAAAAAAGAAGAGACTCCTCTTGAAGAAGAGGAGGAGGTCTCGGCAGAAGACCTCTCTTTTCGCACGTGGGACATCGAACAGATTGGCGACAAACTTTACAGTGTCACCAACCCCTTTGATCAACATGAAAAGTACAACGTCTATCTCGGTGAGCCCGTTGGTTGCACATGCGGCCAAAATCACTGCGAGCACATCCAAGCTGTCCTAAAGAGCTAGCTCTTGCTTTTTGTCATTGAATGTAGTACAAAACTCGGTATCGTTCACGTACTAATTAGGAGCAAGTCAGATGAAGAAGCCCTCTTTCCATAAAGATTCTCTAATTCTTACTGCAATAGCATTATCCATTCTCACTACATCACCCGCTTTTGCAGGACAAGAGGCTAAGAGGGCCGTTGCCCCGGCTGTCCAAGAACGTCCGACTTTCGCCCCTTTTACAGGAAAGGTATCAAGCAACCGCGTGCGTTTGCGCACAGCTCCCGATCTCAACAGCACCATTATCAGGGAGCTAAAAAGCGGTGACCACCTTGCTGTTGTCAAAGAAACTGATGAATTTTATGCCGTCACCCCTCCCAAGGACATCCGTACCTATATATTCCGCACCTATGTATTAGATAATATTGTCGAAGGGGCCAATGTCAATGTTCGCCTACAACCTATGCTAGACAGCCCTGTCGTTACCCAGCTCAATACAGGAGATTTTATCGAAGGCAGAGTGAGCGCAAAAAACAGCAAATGGTTAGAGATCAACCCTCCCGACTCTGTGGTTTTTTATATCTCTAAAGACTACGTTGAGCGTGCTGGGGACATCCATTTCCTCGCCCAGATGGAAAAGAGGAAGAGCGAGGTGAAGGAGCTTCTAAACAATGCCTATCTGCAAGGACAAGTGGAGCTTCGTAAGCCATTCAATGAAGTCGATGTTTCTGGTGCCGTATCAGATCTTGAACAGCTTATCGCAAGCTACCAAGACTTCCCCGAAGATATTAAACAAGCACAAAAAGCGCTGGAGCTCATTCAAGACGCTTATCTTGAGAAGAAAGTAGTGTTTTTGGAGTCGCGAGCCCAGAAATCTGTAGCGGCGTGGGAGCAGAAAAACAACGAACTTGAACGGAAGCTATCCTCATACCAAGCGCAGCTTGCGGAGCTAGAACAGCAGCTACAAGAGGGCCCTGCAGACTTTTCAGCTGACCAGCCAACGCTTCAAACGATCGAAGTCCGCGAAATTTCTGTACACAATACCAGCGAAACAAGCAAAGAACGCATTGCAGAGGCCGTAATTCCTACAACTCCCGTCACCTCACCTAAAGCCAATCGTTTTTCTGATACAAACAATAAAGCGGCAAAATGGGAGCCTGTTGAAGAGGCGATTTACCTGGAGTGGGCAAACAACCATGCAGGCAAAAACAGAGCTGATTTCTATCTAGAACAGCGCATCAATGCAGAAGAAGTGATCGGCGTATTAGAGCACTATACAAAACCGATAAGAAACAGACCCGGCGACTACGTCATCAAGAAAAACGGTCTTCCTGTTGCCTACCTCTATAGCACGAAGGTCTCTCTAGAAGACAAAGTTGGCAAGGTTGTTTCCGTGCAAGGAGCAGAAAGACCTAACAACAACTTCGCCTTCCCCGCCTACCACGCGCTATCAGTTGTCATCGTTGAAGAAACGCTAGTACCTGCTGTTCATTAACAGAAGAAGGAGAAACAATGCCGCTAGCGCAAGTGTACTCTTCTGCTTTTGTCGGCCTCGATGCCATCCCTGTTGATGTTGAAGTCGACTCCTACCCTACCGACCAGCTCTACCTCGTCATCGTCGGTCTGGCTGACACAGCAGTTAAAGAGTCAAAAGATCGTGTTTTGACGGCGATAAAAAATTCCGGCTTCGGTTTTCCTCAAGAACATATTACTGTTAACCTCGCTCCTGGCGACCTAAGAAAGGAAGGTGTTCTCTACGATCTTCCTATTGCCCTCGGCATTTTGAGCGCTTCAAAAGAGAGCAAGTGGAAGGTTGATGCCGACTACCTTGTGATCGGCGAGCTGGGGCTTAGCGGAGAGCTCAGGCCCGTACGCGGCACGCTAGCCATGGGCATTCTTGCCAAGCAGCAGAAGAAGAAAGGCATCGTTGTTCCAGCACGGAACGCCAACGAAGCAGCGGCGATCAAAGGCATCGAAGTCATCCCTGTCCATACCCTCAAAGACGCCGTCTCCTTTTGCCTCTCTCCAGATCGATACCGACAAACAATGCCCACCCCCCCTCCACTAAAATTTGCTATCCCATCTCCTGCAATCGACTTTTCTGATGTCAAAGGACAAAGACACGTCAAACGTGCCCTGGAGATTGCAGCAGCAGGCAACCACAATGCCCTACTTTCAGGCCCTCCAGGGTCAGGCAAGACAATGATTGCAAAAGCTCTTGTCGGTATCATGCCAAGATTAACCCTTTCAGAAGCCCTAGAAATCACAAAAATCCACTCTTTGGCAGGGCTGACAAAAGAGAGACACTCGCTAGTGACAGAGCGTCCTTTTCGCTCCCCACACCACACTGTAAGTTATGCAGGGCTGATCGGCGGAGGCTCATCGCCCCGACCAGGAGAGGTGTCACTCGCCCACAGAGGCGTCCTCTTCCTCGACGAGCTCCCTGAGTTTGCCCGCGCAACCCTCGAAGTGCTGCGGCAGCCTCTCGAAGACGGCTGCGTCACGATCAGTCGTGCACAGGGCAACTTCCGCTTCCCTACCGACTTTTTATGCATAGCAGCGATGAACCCTTGTCCCTGCGGTATGCAAACCCACCCTGACAAAACATGTATCTGCACCTCCTATCAAATACAGCGATACCGCAACAAAATCTCTGGTCCCCTTCTCGACCG
Organism: Simkania negevensis; assembly: GCA_017116025.1. GTDB lineage: Bacteria > Chlamydiota > Chlamydiia > Chlamydiales > JAFITR01 > JAFITR01. The sequence continues at coordinate 338 of JAFITR010000087.1, read as the reverse complement.
TATCGATATGCATATCGACATGCCTGCAATGAAATACGCCGACATCGCTTCAAAAGAAGAAAGCGACACGTCAGAAACAATCAGACAACGAGTGGAAAACGCCCGTGCACGACAACACCAGCGCTACCGTGCAGTGATGTCCAACTCGCAGATGACCGGCAAACAAATCAGACAATTTATCCACCTCAACACATCTTGCCAAGAACGGTTACGAGAAGCAATCGACATCATGGGTATCTCCGCCAGAGCACACGACGGCATCCTACGTGTAGCAAGGACCATTGCAGACCTTGAAAACAGCGAAGATGTCCACGAACACCATGTGATGGAAGCAATCA
>JAFITR010000086.1 GCA_017116025.1 Simkania negevensis | reverse complement strand
TTTGATCGAGCGCCCTCCGGGCTTTAATAAAAAGGTTCTGGTATTCTCTGCCCTATCTTACACTTTTCAAAAGGATAAACCCTCTTTGAACTTGCGGGACAGGGCACTAGCAAGCTTATGTCGAATTCACGTTGATTAGATTGGGAAGAGTGCTTGACGGCAGAGTTCGATATGCTTTGTATATGCTTGGCCAAAATTGGAGAGGTTAGAGCAATGGAGGTTTTCTCCCCAGCAATCAGCAGAGTCGATCTCTTTGATACGTATCCTTTCCGGCTTATAACTTTCGTCATAGTTCTTTTCAGGGTCAATGCCTTGCTCCTTCAGCGCTTCACGTTCCTTTTTTGACTCCATCTGTTCAAGTGTCATCGCTGCTTCCTTGAGAGCTTTGTACAAAGAAGCCTCATACGCAATAATGCTGTCTTCAGCATCCATTAATTCACGATCTTTCTTCGAAGCACGAACAAAAATAACCCACTTCTTGCCCTCTACAGCTTGATAGTTTTTGACAGAGTCAAATCTCCACTCCATCCAATTCGCTAGCTTAGCGCCAACACGAGCGATCTTCTCTCCAAAAAAACCGTATGCTTGTTTGGTTAGATTCGAAAAGGTGCGGTCGCAACAAAGGTGTACCTTTGGATGGTAAGCGGCTACTTGTGCTCCAACAGCACCCCCAAGAGAGTAGCCGTGGATCAGAATATTCTCCTCTTGGATCCCTTTGTCCAACAGGTATTGGATGACAGCATCGCCATCCATCACAAGCTCTTTAGAAGAAAGAGCGCACCCTTTGCTACTCCCTACTCCTCGATAGTTAAAAACAAGGGCGTTGGCACCGATATCGTTGGCCATCTTTTGAAACGTGCGTAAAGACTTCTCATAGTTGCCGCCAGTGCCAGGCATAAAGACTAGATATTTTTGCTTCTCAATGCCCACACCTTCCATCGACGGGTGGTTAATCTCAACAGAGTCGATCAATGCACCGTCCAGCGTCTTAATCTGCTTTGAAGTAGCATTTCCTTCATTTTGCCTTAAAAAAGCTTCCTTAAACTTCGTTCCGCTAGACTCCATCGCCTGCTTGAGCGGAGCCTGAAAAATCATCCGTGAAACAAAATAACGGACACTCCAATAGCCAAGGCGACAAAGACCAATCGGGAAAATAACCACCGAAAGAATGTTATAGACTATCCGTGCTATCTTCTGTAGCAGAGTGCTAGGTTTGGGAGAAGGGAGATAGTCCGTTTCATGTGCTTGAAAGTCAACATGTTGCGGGGTTATGCCCAAAGCTGTTTGCATCGGATTGCTCGTGAATTAATTAACAAAGCTTTATTATAATAAACTATTATTTGTATTGTGTAAAGAAAAGTTTAAATAGCGACAAAAAGTAACAAGATAGACAAGATTGTTGCTTTCCGCTCCTACTGAAACCTACAGTGTCACAGCTATTGCACTGTTTGTACTCTGACGCTCTTTACTTCGGTGAGGGAGGCGTCGAGCACGGTGAACTCGAGGTTTCCCACGCGCAACGACTCTCCTTTTTCCGGATGTTTACCGAGGTGGGCGATGATCATCTCTTCGATCGTCTTGGCTTCTTTCTCTTTGATGCGGGTGCCGAAGGTGTCGTTGAAGTCGTTGAGGGTCATCTCTCCGGGCAGAGTACGTTCGATATAGCGTTTTGGTTTTTTGTGTTTGCGTGTTTTGTGGGGAAAGATTGTACCGGCTTCTCCGAAGATTTCCTCGAGGACGTCTTCGAGCATGAGGATTCCTTGAGCTTGTCCCTGGTCGTTGATGACGACAGCAACACTTTGATTGTTATAACGAAACTGTTTGAGTATCTGTAATACCGGTGTTGACTGTGTGATGAACCAGGGCGGGCGGGCGTAGTCTCTTACTCGATGGTTTTTTGGGGATCGCAGCAAGTCGCGAGGGAAGGCGAGTCCTACGATATTGCGTACCGTTTTGTAGTAGATAGGTAGAAGAGGATAGGGCGTGATTTTTAGGATATCTCTCATCTCTTCGATCGTACAGTTGGAGGCGATCGTCTTTACTGCACGCAAGGGGACCATGACGTCTTTTGCTTTTTTGGATTTGACAGCGAAGATGTTTGTGACAATCTCCGTACATTCAGACGTTTTTTGTGTCTCTTCTTTTGGTGTCACTGTAGCTGCCTCGTCACCGCTGTCTATGATCACCCTTTGCAGCTCTTCTCTAGTGAGGAATATGCCTGACTCGTCGCCTTTGCCTCCGACAAGGCGGTTGGCGGCATGGGCGATGAAGCCGATCACCCATATGATGGGAGCCATAACTTTCGAGAAAGCATAAATAATGGGAACGCCTAGCATCACGACGTGTTCAGGGTACCTTTGGGCAGCGAACATAGGGGCAAGTTCGGCGATGATCACGACAAGAAGAACTTGTGTGAGGGGTGCAAAGCTTGGATCGAGTCCTAATGCTGTATAGAGCTCCCTCGAACACTCAGACCCTATCTGTAAAGCAAAATTGACTCCGAGAAGCGTTGTTCCGAAGAGGCGTGAGGGCTTTTTGAGCAGATGGTCGAGCCAGATGATGCGTTGTTTTTTTTCGGTGACGTAGTAGTGGCGTCGTACGGGGTTGAACGAGACGCATGCCATTTCTAGCATAGAAAAAAAAGATTGGATGAGAATTAGAAGGAGGGTTAGAAGGAGCCAATAGACCACATTGTTCATGGCCCTTCCTCATTTGTCATCCTGCGGATATAAACGCGACGTACCCTGTGGGGGTCGGCAGAAAGGACATGGAAGAAAAAATCACCCCATACAATCCTCTGTCCTGTTTTGGGGATGTCACCCAAAAGCTCTTCTAACCATCCTCCTATTGTGATCATGTTGTGTTTTGTGGGCAGTACAACAGAAAAAACTTTCTCAAATTCACCCAACTCTAGCTTGCCACTTGTGATAATGACATCGTCGCTTGAGCGGGTGAATTTTTCTTTTTCGTCCCTGCGGTCGATAATATCGCCTACGACGACTTCGACAAGGTCTTCTCTTGTGATCAGTCCTGTGACAATACCATATTCATCAACGATAATCGCTGTCGACTCATCTTGCTCGTCCATCTCGAGCAATAGAGTTTTTGCTTGGATTGTTTCTGGAATGTAGAGGGGCTTGTGCAAGATTTGATTTAGCTCGTCATTGCAGGTAATCTCATCTTTGTGAATAAAAAAATCTTCGCAGTAGGCAATGCCGATGATATGGTCGAGGTCTTTGGTACATACGGGAATCTTTGAAACTTCTTCTTCGACAAAACAGTGGCTTAGCTTTTTGAGCGGTGCTTCTATGTCAAAATAGATAATGTCTTCACGTGGCTGCATCAGCTCTTTTACCGTCGCCGACTGAAGCTTCATGTACCCTTCGATTAACTCAAACTCCGCTAATGACAAGAGTTGCTGGTTTACCGAAGATTTCACTATGTGGCGTATCTCTTCGACAGTGATCGGTTCCTCTTTTTTCAAGAAGAAAAACATCAGGCGCATAACGAATGTTGTCAAAGAGGTGATGGCAGAACGTATTGGACCGAGAAAACGCGCTGTACGGTCGATGATTGGTGCAACATGGTAGCTGATACGCGTGTTGTTAGGATAGGCCAAAGACTTTGGAAGAATCTCTCCAAAAAAGAGGGTGATGAGCAAAGGAAAGCCAACTTGCAACAACCAAGATTTGTGGTCTCCAAAAATGGAAGAGGCCATATTTTGAATAAGGATATTGACAAGGATGTTGAGCATCAAGATGGTGACAAGAAGCTCACGTGGGCGGCTTAAAAGGCGCCAGATCAGATTTTTTCTAACATCCTTGACATGTCGATAGGTCTTTAATTTCGATGGAGGGATAGAAAAAAACGCCGTCTCCGACATCGAGAAAAAACCCGACAAGACTGTACAGACAACTAGGGCGACAATGAGTAGAGCAAAAAACATGAACCTTAGAAATGATGGTTTGTACAATCATTGCTTTTACCACAGAGCACTGTTGTTCGTTACCGAAAAAACAGGTATTTTGTTTGCCCTTTGGGGATGACCCCGAGTCTGCGCATGAGCACTTGTTCTATCCACTCCCTGTCGTCCTTACTCCCCCTCTCTACTAGGCGTAGCTCTTGTTGTTCAGAGAGAGCCTTGGTTTGCTCGGAGGAAAGGTGTGAGACGAGTTCCTTGAGAGTGTTGATTTGTCGTTTTTGGCGTTGTCTAACCTGTTCAGAACCGATGTAGCAAAGCAGGACAAAGAGGATCACCCACCACGACTTGGCAAATAGTTCGTCGAAAAATTGTGAGAACGAAGAGGTCGGCCATCCTACTACCTTGTCAGTTTTCACTACACTATACACATGGGATCGTGATGCCGTGCTGCTTCATATACTTGCCTTTGCGGTCTGCATACGACGTTTGACACACTTCGTTCGCTTCAAAGAAAATCACCTGGGCAAGCCCTTCGTTCGCATAAATCTTTGCTGGCAGTGGCGTAGTATTAGAGATTTCTAGGGTGACGTGCCCCTCCCATTCGGGCTCCAGAGGAGTGACGTTGACAATGATCCCACAGCGGGCGTAGGTCGATTTCCCCAAGCATATCGTCAGAACATTCCTCGGTATCCGAAAGTACTCGACGCTGCGTGCCAAAGCGAAAGAGTTGGGAGGGACGAGGCATTCGTCCGCTTCGATGTTGACAAAAGAGTTGTCTTGGAATTGTTTGGGGTCGACAACGGTGTTGTAGATATTGGTGAAGACCTTGAACTCTCCAGCAACGCGTAAGTCGTAGCCGTAGCTTGAAACACCATAGCTGATGACAGGCTTGTTGCCATCTTCTTGTTTGCGCACCTGGCTGTCGGCAAAAGGTTCAATCATCCCATATTTTTGGGCCATCATACGGATCCAGCTGTCTGGCTGAGGACTCATAGGCTACACTCCTTTCTATTTGCTGAGTTTGTTGCTTTTATCATAGCGATTGAAATGAATTTCATGCTAGGCTTTCGCTTTAAAAGCAAGGTAACTATTTACCTCCTTGTCGCAGGCTTTAAGATGGATAAAAAACGATGAGTCAGGGATTCATTGAATCTAGTTGGAGTAAGGAGGACCCTCCGTTTGAAGTTCCTTTACGCCCTCTGATGTTGACAGATTTCGTGGGGCAGGAGGATGTACGCGAACGGCTGCAGGTTGTGATCGATGCTGCTCAACATCGAGGAGATGCCTTAGGGCACTGCCTCTTTCACGGTCCCCCTGGCCTAGGGAAAACAACCCTAGCCAACATCCTTGCCAAAGCGATGAATGCCAATATCGTCATCACCTCAGGCCCGGTGATCGAAAAAGCGGGAGACCTCGCCGGCCTCCTTACAAACCTTGCTGACGGCGATCTTCTCTTTATCGACGAGATACACCGTCTCAATCGTACCATTGAAGAATACTTATACCCTGCGATGGAAGAATTTTCGCTAGACCTTCTTATCGATAGCGGTCCTAATGCACGCTCTGTACAAGTTAAACTCAACCGCTTCACTCTCGTTGGAGCAACAACGCGCATGGGGCTGCTCACAAGTCCTATGCGCTCGCGATTCTCTCTTATGTACCGCTTGAACTACTACCGTCCGGAGGACCTTGTCGATATCATCCAACGTTCCAGCCGCATCCTCAATGTCAAGATGAGCCAGGATGCGGCAGAAGAGATTGCCAAGCGCGCTAGGGGAACGCCACGCATCGCCAACCACCTCCTACATTGGGTGCGCGATTATGCACAGGTTCGTGCACAAGGCGATATCGACAAGGAGACGGCGTTGAAAGCATTGACGATGCTTGATATCGACGATGTTGGATTGGATGAGATGGACAAAAAGATTCTGGAGGTGATGGTCCGCCACTACGATGGAGGGCCTGTTGGACTTAACACCCTCGCCGCCGCTCTCAACGAAGAAAAGGCGACGATTGAAGAGGTGTATGAACCATTTTTAATCAACCAGGGGTTTATCAAAAGGACACCACGCGGGCGTCTCCTAACCCCTAAAGCGTATAAACACATGAACTGTTATAACATTTGAAAGAGGGAACCATGTCGAATTTTTTTCTATGTCTTCTGATGGCCTTCGCTATCCCCTTAGCCCCTTTACAAGCAAGAGGGCCTGTTAAACACATTATTGAAGCTTTTTCCCCACGTTCCAAACCAGGGCCTGCCATTGAGGTCCTGATCAAACGCGATGTCAAT
>JAFITR010000085.1 GCA_017116025.1 Simkania negevensis | reverse complement strand
CAATCGCCCTCCGGGCTCTATTTTCTCTATGTACATACCACGGGTTCCTCGCTTCGCTCGTCACCCGAGGCTTTGATCGAGCGCCCTCCGGGCTTATGAAAGTATTCCACTTAACGGTCACCCTTTTCTTCTGTCATCCGTACAGCGTTTTCTGTGAACGTCTCGATCGGTAAAAACGGCCAAACTCGAGTTGACCAATTTCATTTGGCTGAGCGGCTGTTTATTAGAGGAGTTTTTTAGCGATTTCGAGAAGGGACTGTCGTTGTCTATCGTCTATGGGTTCGATGTTGAGTTCATCGAAGATTTTGTTCATGACACCGATCATGGCAAGGCAGAGCGCTTTTGTTTGGACACTGCTCTTTTGCAGTTGGCTATCGAGTGTCACGTTGAGTTTTTTTTCGATGACGTGGAATGCAAGCTCCCTGATGTTGTGTAGGAATTTAATTTCGTTGCCTTCACCATCGAGCTCTTTGATGATCTCTGCTTCTTTGTCCCACAACTCTTCAGCTCGTTCGAGGGAGTCGAGCGCTTTTATTGCTGAAGTTGTCTGCTGGAACGACTCCATATGCTGGACGTATTCGCGGGAGAGGGTTCTCATTGCTTCTTCGCAGAGTTTGAGAGCAGCCTGTTCAGACTTGATCTTTTGCAAGAAGTTTTGGGTTAATCCAGATACTTCTTTTGGCGGTAACGATACGCTGGAGAGCCTTTCAATTGCTGTGTGAAGATTTTTGAAGTTTTTCTTCTGTTCTTCGTCCCAGTAGTGAAAACTTTGTTCTGTTTGGCCCATGGTGAGGAGACTCCTGAAATATTGTTTACGACAAAAGCAGCTGTAGCACGCTTTGTCTTAATGCATTGTACTGTGCGAGCATTGCTAACGTTGCTGAGTTTTGTACTTGGAGCATTGCTATCTTCTCTGACTCAACGGCGATATCGGCAGAACGTATGTTCTGATCAAAATTTTCGAGCTCGGCTACGTATCCTGTTGTCTCCTCGAGGAGGAAGCCGAATCTCGTCTCTTGTGTATGCAGGTATGTGCGTTTGCTGGCGACGCGGTTTGCCGCTTCCTCAAGGAGAGCACGGGCACTGACTGCTGCACTTTCAGAAAAGACGTTAGCAAGACCGATGCCAAGAGTGTATATCTCGGTATCGATGGTGTTGTAGTCGATGAGGTTGCCTTGCTGGATGGCAAAACTGACATTGCTGTTGAAGTTGACCCCTCCTAGGCTGAGGCCGCCAAAGCTTGATGGAGAGATCCCCTGTATAATAACTCTGGAATCTCCGATGATGACGCTTTTGTTGACATCGCTGCTAACAGAAACCGCTTCGATCGCATGAGTATTGTCGTCGATGTAGTAGAGGTTGGCATCGTTTTTGTCGAATTGGGCATCGACAACACTGCTTGCACTTGTGCCGATTGTCTTCGTTGTAGAGACGATTGACGCGGGCTCGATCGTGTCGTAGATGGTGACGTTCCCTGCTGTTGTCAGCGTGTCGGCAATGTAGCGTCCTGTGGGAGAGATGATGTAGTCGGCCGATGCATTGCTGAGCGAATTGAAGTCTTGGGTGATCGAGCCCGAGCCCAAATTCCTCCTGATGAGGTTGCTCTCTGTGGTGTCGAAATAGGTGATCTCATTCTCCGAAACAACAAACTGCCCTCCTGTTTGCATCGTTGTGATCCCTGCAGTATGAGCTGCACGCGCTACCGTGCCTTCGTTGATGGTATATAGCGTACCAGAGCCGTTGGCATAGAGGATGTCGTTGTGGTCGACAAAGAGGGTGTCTGTTGCGGCAAAGGTATCAGAACCTGTGTAGACCATTTGCGAAGCAATGTCGTAACGGTGTAGAAAGTTGTCGCTGCCGATATAGAAGAACGACTGCCCATCTCCGCTCATTGTAAAAGCGCGTGCTGAGGCAAAATTGATGTTGTTGCCTCGTGTGTCTGTCGCTCCAGGACCAAAATCAAGGTCGATCTTCCCTGGCGCGTTCCCATTGTCTTGCCAAAAACGGACGTCGTTTGCGGAGTTATGTGAGTTGAAAGAGACGATGACACTGCGGCTAATCGTCTGCTTGTTGTTGAATGTACTCGTTCTCGTTATCTGGTGAAGCTGATCCCTATACTGGATGAACTCATCCTCGTACCCTTGGATGTCCGAAGAGTTGATCGCTCCACGCTGCGATAGAACCCCAGCAATCTCTATTAACCTCGATAAAATGTTGGATACTTCATCCAAAGCAATATGCGCACTAGTGATAAGCGTGTTGTTGGAAAGGATGTTCTTTTCCGAGGCTCTTGCTGTCTGAATCTGAAAACGTAATCTCTCCGATAATGATAGATGAGCAGGGTCCTCTCCTGCACGACCTATACGATCCCCCGAAGCTAAACGCTCCATCGCAGATTGTAAATCCGTCTTCGATCGCTGATAATAACCGCTTAAAGAAAATCCGAAAGATGAAACAAACATAATGACATACCATAATTCATCGTGTGTCATTGGTGTCGGAAAAAAAGTCCGTTAACTTTAGAAAAAAAATCCGATGGTTAGCGGCGTTCGTCGAGGAGGATATTGTAAAGCGGGGTTCCTGTGTCGGACTTGACTCCGACGTCGCGTCCCCAGACACGCGCACTGTAGTCGAATTTTGTTTTGGCAGACTTTGGTTTTAGCAAATCAATAGGGAAGGAAATGGTAATGCCTTTATCGAAATAGCGGCTGTCATTGATTTCATCGTAGCCATTTGTAACGGTATACCATACGGAAACACGTAGTCCGTTGGGAAAATAGCGTCCCACTTCTGTTTTCACTCCGATGTCTTTGGCCAAAAATTTTCCTAGGCTGATGCGGATATCGGTGTGCAGAGATTCGATATTACAGTAAGCGTTAAGGAAGTATTGCTTTAGGAAGGTATAAGAGTCGTGCATAAGAACGGAAGGGGTGCCTTCAAAGCGGCGCAGAGTTTTTTGGAAGCCGAGGCCTGAGTATCTACGTTTTTTGATGAGCGAGTATTCAAAACCAAATGCTAGGGGAGAGCGTGCGGGGTAGAAGAGGAATTCTCCTGTCAAGCCGCCATACATGAGTTCGTAATAACCTGCTGAGCAGCGAGCAAAGAGACCTCTGCCGATGTTCCAGTTATGTTGAAGATAGGCTTTATTTGCTTTGATTTCGTAGAGCTGTTCGTAGTGTTCGTTATCGGAAAAGACTTGTATCAATCGAGAGGTATTGAAGCGATCTTGGATGACATTGTTCTTTTGGGTATAGATGGGGTATTCGAGTTCGATATCGTAGAAGAGATTGTTGCCAATGTATCCATTGATTCCTGCGCGCAAGCCGAATGTGAAGAGGTATTTCCCGTAGGCGGTACCGAGGAAGCTGTGGAGAGATGGGTGTAGGGAGAAGGTATGTAGAGGCAGGCGATGTTGGTAGAAGGTGCGTTGTGTACTATGTGCGTAGTGGGAGACCTCTTGGATAGGAGTCAGGGCGTTGAGTTCCGCCTGTCCCATCTTCCCATCGGCATACATCAAGAGCTCTTTTGTTGGAAAGTGATATTGTTGGCACATCAGGCCGTTGGCTTCTATGACGACAAAGACTTCTTCGATCTCTCTAGGTACTAGGCGGGCAATGACTTCGATGATCCGCCGTTTTGTCTCCCATTCGTTGTGGTAGGTGTCGTTGGCGATGACAAGCCGCAGTGCACTCTTCCCCTTGAGGCCAGGGACAATCGAACCACTTCTTAGTAAGAGCTCTTGCTTTTGAAGGGCAAAGGCGATCTCCTGGGCGAGTAGAAGTTCGGTGCGCATCATTCCTATAGGTTCGCGGTTGATGGGAGCGCGGTAACGAGGGGGATTGTTAAATTTTGAGATCACTCCTTTGGTAGAGCCAAAGTTGTAGTTGCCTCCTACATTGACCGCCCAGCTTTCTCCTCTCATATAGGAAGCGCTGAGGTTGAAGAATCGGCCAAGCTGATAGTGGATGCCCCAATTCCAGGCAGCGCCCTCTCTTCTCGCTTCTGGATTACGGTCGTTGGAGTAGTCCGTGCTGTCGTATTCGGCGACAAATGCTAAAGGAAGAAGGAACTCGTTCGACTGGTGGCGCAAAGGTCGCCATATCGCCCCACCAAAAATGCCGTTGATCCTACCCCCTCCATAACCAATGCTCGCTTCAAAATCGTAGTCGAGCCAAACCTTCGTCATCACAATGTACTTGTCGTAGAATCCCATCGTACCGTTGAAGTCGTCGATGCCAAACGCTAGCCCAGGAAGACGATAGCCGCTCTCCTCAGGAAGAAGAATTGCCGCCTTGACGTTGACCCCTTTGTCGCTAAAATTGCCATAGCCAAAAGGGGTCAGAGCAGGATCGTCGACATCTTTAAAAGTCCGCAAACTAAATGATGTTTCTATGTGGCTATAAGGTTGAAAAAGAAGGTTGAAATGTTGGTAATAGGGGAGGTTGGCAAAACCCACGCCGATTGTCCCCTGAGGAGTCATCCGGGCAGAAGGCATGGCAATGATTCCGGGGTATTGGAGGTAGTTGAAGGTGATGGGGAAGGAGTCGTTGACTTTTTTCTGCCATTGTTTTAGTGCAATGAGCTCGTCGAATAGGCTGTTGGCTTGAAGAGCAGTACACCATAACAGAAAAAAGGTGAGGGAGAGGCGGAAAAAAAACTTCATTCTTCCGAGCACAGATCTATGATAAAAAGCAGCATAGATAACAGGGTAGAGGCGAAAATGCAAGGAAGAAAGCGAAGACGCGCGAAGAGGTTGTTATAAATAAACCGCTGACTCGGTGGTGAATTGTACAACAAGGTCTGTAGTAACAGCGGTTGCTAAAAACTCTTTTTTGGCTTAACGTGGCCTTTCATGGCTATGGCGAAAGTGTGGAGCAATAGTGGATATTAAGATCAAAAAAGGGCTGGACCTGCCGATAAAAAACAAGCCTACAGGGAGTGTACAGCAGCTTGTCCGACCCGATGTTGTCGCTTTGAACTTGAGTTGTTTTGAGGAGCTGAAATTTAAGCTGCTAGCAAAACCTGGAGAGCGTGTCAAGATAGGTCAACCTCTCGTCTATGACAAAGCCGTTGAGGGAAGGAACTTCGTCTCTCCTGGCTCCGGTGTCATCAAAGAGGTGCGCAGGGGTGTGAAGCGCTGCCTTCTTGATATCGTCATCGAGCTTGACAGCAGTGATGAACATCATCCTGCGGTTGCTCTTGAGCCGAAGCGGGCGTCGCGCGAACAACTGCTTGACCAGCTGATGAAAGGAGGCCTTTTTGCCCACATCAGAAGCAGGCCTTGTGATCTGTTAGCAGACCCAAAAAAAAGTCCGAAAAGCATCTTTGTAAAAGCGGTTGAAACGGCTCCTTTTACTCCGCCAGCAGAGATGCAACTAGAGGGGTTTGAAGGAGAGTTTCAGCTTGGTCTCAACGCTCTTAACAAGCTCACCGACGGGCCCGTTCATCTTGTCCACCGTGCAGGGACGCCTTGCCGCGCCTTTTCAAACGCTGAAGGCGTTGAAAAACATTCTGTCAGCGGTCCCCATCCCGCAAGTAATCTCTCTATCCATATCCACCATATCGATCCTATATACCACTCGGATGAGACAGTATGGACAGTGAGCGCTCTTGATGTCGTTGCGATAGGAGAGCTGTTGCTTCATGGGCGCTACCATACACAGCGTGTGGTGAGCATCGCAGGTCCAGGGTTTCTTGCCGAACAGGTGGGTTTCTTTTATGCCCGTGCTGGCCACCCTGTCAAGGCGATGATTCAAAGTAGAATGAGCGACGAGGGTGTACGCTTCATCTCTGGCGATATCCTCACAGGAAAGAGCGTTTCCAGTGAAGAATTTCTCGGCTTCTACGATACAACTTTGTCTTCTCTTCCCGAAAATAAAAAAAGGCAGCTGCTTCACTTCTTTAGGCTCGGGATCGATAAATTTACCGCTACACGTACCTACCTGACGGGATTCTTAAATTTACGACAAGGGGAATATGATTTTACTACAAGCTTGCATGGTGAAGAGCGAGCATTTGTCGATGAAGAGATCTATGCCAAAGTAATGCCTCTGCCTGTCCCTACAGTGGACTTTGTTAAAGCTCTCATGGCTGAAGACTACGAGCTCGCTGAAGCACTGGGTCTCCTCGAAGTCGCAGCAGAAGACTTTGCCCTACCGACATTCATCTGCCCATCAAAAATAGAAATGGTCGATATCGTGCAGCGCGGATTGCGGCAATACGCCAAAGAAACGTTATGAGCCGTCGTTATAGGCCACGGAAGGAACAGGATAGACAAGATGGACAAAGATAGACAGGATCGTTATTAGTTGGGATGTAGAGAGCAGAGTATGCATAGCAGTTCAGTTGTCTATTCTGAAATAACGGAGATTGTTTTGGGATGCAGCTTCGATGTCATGAATGAACTTGGTATTGGCTTTCTAGAATCCGTTTATAAAAATGCACTGATGATTGCAATAAGAGA
>JAFITR010000084.1 GCA_017116025.1 Simkania negevensis | reverse complement strand
ATCATGGGAATAAAAAATCTGCCAGTGCCGCACATAGGTTCTAAGATGGGACCTGTTGTTTGCTTTGCATATTCGAAGTAAAAATCTAATTCCTCAGTTGGTGCTGTAGGCTTATCTAAGTCATAGTATTCTGTACAAAGGTTTAAATAGGTATCGAGCTCACGGTTATTTGTCGTCATCTTCTTCTGCCTTTTGGGATGGTACAACAGCTCCTGTAATGAGAGCTGTTTCCCCTGCTAGATTAATGATTGGTTGCATGGGAGCTTCTTGTAATTTGGAAAATTTTCATGGGATGGGGTTTGGGCTTTTGTATTGTTTTCAATGTGGGTTGTGAAAGCTCTTTTGGAAAAGTCGTTTTGATTACATTTTCCCAGAATGAAAGAGCTTGTTTATTTTCAGGCATCACCGCAATTTCCCATATGCCTGAAAATTGATCGATGATTTGCTTAGCCGCTTGTTTCCCCAGCCCTTTTCCTCGACAAGATTTTACAATGAAAAATTCTGCCATGTTCCAGTTGACAGTGGGAGTTGTTCCTATCGTATTCACTAAGGCAAATCCAATAGGATTGTCATCACACTGAACAAGGAATGGAAAGCGATTTTTCTCTTTCCAGTAGAGATTGAAGCAAGAAAGTGGGTCATACAATCCATTGGAGTTAGGCAGATTATCGCTTGTGAACTCAAAGAAGGCAGCCATATCATGCTGATAAAATTGTGAGAGATTAAAAATAATCTGCCGTCTCTCTTCTGTGTTGGCTGATGTGACTCTTACCGTTTTAGGGAGGTTACTCATGAGGGATCTCCTGACTAACGTTGCTCTTGGGTGGAAAGTTTTTTTCAAGAAGATCATTGTGGAGGCTTGGTCATAGCCTTCTCTTTCAAACTCTTTGTAGTAACCTAGTTTTATGTAAAATTCTTTAGCTTCCCAATCCATTGTGCTTACTGTCGAAAAAGAACAGCCTTTGGAGATCGCAAGTTTTTCAGCTTTGTTCATGAGTTGAAAACCCAGTTGTTGGTTGCGATAACTTGGATGAATATAAAGTTGGTCAATGTAGAGGCAGCCATAATACATGAAGCCATTAATGCCACCGACGCGTTCTCTTTTGGAATTACTTACAAAAAAGCCAAAATGTTCGACAGGGGCTAAGTTTTTTTGCTCATGAGCTTCTTGAGAAATACCCTCAGACAGAAAAGCAATATCTTCAGGAAGGGGCGATTCAAAGTACTCTATGGCTGTTTTGCTATGCTGTATCATAAAGGTGCGTTCGGGTGATTTGACATAAATAATATATTTTGTGTGTGGTAGTTAACAGATATTGATAAAATTTACACACAAAATATACTCTAACTAAACCGAAAGGGCTAGGAAAGAAATCCAGGGAACGTCTATCCCCTCTCATTAGGAAAATACCAGGTGCAATCTTTGTCTATGAAGAGCTTTTGCAAAGAAAGGTTCTTTTGAACAGCTGTCGAGCTCGCGGATCTCATGTTTGTTGCTTTCGCGTTGAAGAGCAAGAGCTGGAAGAGAAAAAGGAAACATCGTCAAAAAATAAGAAGGATCAGTCATGAGAACAGCATTAGTGACAGGAGGAAACCGAGGAATTGGCTTTGAGGCGTGCCGACAACTTGCTTATAAGGGTATTCAGGTTTTTTTAGGTTCTCGGGATATGAGCGCTGGTGAAAAAGCGGCAATGGAACTGAAAAACTCTGACGGCGAAGTCATTCCTGTGCAGCTCGATGTTTCAAAGAAAGAGTCTATTCAAAACGTCCAAAAGGATATAGGAAAAGAAATTGATATCCTTGTGAATAATGCTGGAGCCCTCTTTCAAGAATCTATTCTGGAAGGCAATGCAGAATCGTTTGAAGATTCTTGGCGAATACATGTTCTAGGACCTTTGCAATTGGCACAGCAATTTATGCCGGGAATGAACAAGCGTCAGTATGGACGTATCGTAAATGTTTCTTCAGCATGGAGATCTTTTGCAGAAGGACTTGGCGGCCCAGCTCCCTATTCCATTACAAAAGCAGCACTGAATGCTATGACAATTAAGTTGGCTGAGGAAGCTATAGGAGATGTCAAAATAAACTCGATGTGTCCCGGTTGGGTGCGCACCTCGATGGGAGGTGCATCTGCGCCTAGAACCCCCGAAGAAGGTGCTGACACGATTGTTTGGCTAGCCACATTGGATGCCAACGGACCTAATGGAGGCTTTTTCAGAAATCGCCAACCGATAGACTGGTAAAGAGTATCCAAAATTTTAGAGATAAATCTTTCTTCTTGTACGTTATTGGAGAAGGACTCTCACTAGTGCAGAGGTTAGCCACTCTTCATACTCTTGTGGACTCCATTTTCTTTCGATGACAAGAAGGCGGTACATCTCTCTTCCTGTCAAAGCCCAGAGAACGTCTCTTGCTTTCTGATGCGAATATTCAGGAAGAAGGGTTTTATCTTCTAGTATCGTTTCGATCGTCACTTTTAGGCGTCGATAACGACGCTTTTCCTTTTCCTCTTCAAGTTTTTTTAGTTCTGGAGAAAGAATTTGCGCTCCGCGCAAGAGGTTGATTTGCGCGTGCTCTGCATCGTATATCTGTCGTGCGATCTTAGCGGTGATTTTAAGATGTTTGTGAGCAGATGGTTCTTTTTTTGCTTGCTCCACGAGTGCCTTAAAGTCTTTCAAAGGTAAAACCTCGTCCATTAAAGCACGAAGAACTCCTTGTTTAGACTTGAAGAGGGAATAGACGGTAGGTGAAGATACATCAGCCTTATTTGCAATTTGGTCAATCGTTGTATGATCAAAGCCTTTGGTTTCAAAAAGGGCTTTTGCAGCTTGAAGTAGATTGGATCTTGTGGTTTTTGCCTGCTGTTCTCTTTTGACTGAATGATAAGCTCTTTTTTTCTTGCTCATGACTTGGATCCTTGACTAAATTCAATATAGTATGCTATAATCAATTTGCCTTCAACCCTAAAATAGGATTTTTCCATGGAACAAAAAAAACAGATTACGTCAACATCTCCTAAGCCGAATCTTCAGCTTGTCTACGTATCTGATATTGAACGCTCGACTGCTTTCTATAAGAAACTTTTTAATACGGGGCCTATATTTTTGAGTCCTCGCTATGTAGCATTTTCTGCCGGTAGTGAAGCTCTGTTTGCTATTTGGACAGGTGGAACAACTCCAGATGTCACTGCTCCGCGATTTTCTGAGATTGGCATTATGTTGCCATCTAATGAAGATGTAGATCGCCTTTTTGAGGAATGGAAAAAGAACTCTGATATTAAGATCGTGCAGGAGCCCAGAACCGAAGTCTTTGGTCGCACTTTTCTCGCCGCGGATCCCGACGGTCATGTTATTCGTGTGTGTCCCTTAGATTAGTTTTAGAGTCATGTTTTTGACGCGATTATTTATGGCTATTCTATAACAGCAGCTATACGATTTTGCGATTTCTTACAGAGGATGTTGGCAAAAACCTTGACGAAGTTTTAAACTCCATTCTAAGATCTTTAGTTCGTTTGGAAAGTATCAAAATGCGATAATGTAGTTAAGGAGGAAGCTGATGGGTGATATTTATTCCCCTTGTCCCTGCCAAAGTGGCAAAAAGTTTAAATTTTGTTGCAAAAAGCAACTCTCTGCCTCTTCACAGGATGGAGAAGCCTTGGAGAAGATTGCTAATTGGCCCGTTAACTCTGTTTATGTACATCAAGATTGGAAGACTCAAGGCATAACACCTGTACAGGTGATTCGCGGCTTTTCTAATTTTTGGATTTTTACCAATTTTCTTGTGGATCTTTGGTGCTTAGGCGTGAAAGACATTATTCTAAAGATTGGGATTTCTGATGCAAAACTGAAGGACTACATATCTTGCCCGGGCTTAGTTCTTGCTAACTATGAGCTGGGAAGATCTCTCATTTTAGGTGCCACGAATTTCGCTGGAGAAATTGAGATAGAGCCCTGCAGACTCTTTTCGCTACGTGACAAGTAGTTGCTTTGTGGATAGTAAAAACGATTCCAACATCGTTGTAGATGTGATTTTTCATTGCAAAATTGACAGAATTCCAAAAACTTTGAATGTTTCCGAAAGAGAAGTTCCCGAATATCAATGGCTCACTTATGAAGAATGTGTGGAAGAAAGCAATTGTCCTGAGTGGTTAGCAAGATACTTGAACACTATAAATTCTAAAAAGTTTTGAATGAACGATCCAAATGAAAAAAAAGTAGCTTTAGTAACAGGAGCCTCTCGGGGAATAGGAAAAGAATTAGTTGAAGAGCTGATTCATCAAGGGTGGTATGTTGCTGGCATTGCCCGTTCTGAAGAGAGGCTTCAAAATCTTAAAGATAAATTTAGTGACCATTTTTTGGGATTAACTTGCGATGTTTCCTGTCGTGAAGCTGTGAAAAGTGCTTCTCAAGAGCTGATTAGCACGGGATGGATTCCCTCTCTGTTTTTTCTGAACGCAGGAATCGCAGGCGATGCTGCTTGTGAATCCATTGAAAGATTCGATGTAGAAAAACATAGAGAATTATTTGATACAAACTATTTTGGTGTACTCAACTGGGTCGAGGAATGGTTGCCCGTTTGTCAAAATAGTAATAGCACTATCTTTGTCGCAACGAGTTCGATTAATGCCATTTTTGCACCGCCCACAGGGAGTGCTTACGCTGCCTCCAAAGCGGCTATAGCCAAGGCATTTGAAGGACTATCCTTAACTTATCATTCTTCAAAAAACCTGCACTTTTTGGTTGTTTACCCAGGCCCAGTAAAGACAGAGGGATTAAAGGGAAAGGTCCCTTTTATTTGGGAACCAGCAAGAATGGCTAAATATATGATAAAAAACTCTCTAAAGAAAAAGTCGCACATGGAGAATTCATTGTTTTATGCAATATTTTCTAGAATGCTCCGCATTTTACCAGCAGGATTAGTAATGAGAATTTTGGGACAATGCAGATAGCTTTTAAGAAAATGACAGAGAGTGATGTGCCGCTCTTTTTGGAGTGGAGTGAAAAACCTCATGTCAAAGAAACCTGGTTTCAGGAGGGCTATGAGACAAGGGATTATGCAGCAAAGAAAGTAGCTGGTAATGGCTACGATTCTCCTTTTCTCATTCTTATGAGTGCTACTCCCATCGGTTACATCCAACACTGTGATTTATTCGCTTATAAAACAATTTGTCCACAGCCTAAAGGAGTCTTCACGGACGAGCCGGAGGGTTCTTTCTGCGTAGATCTTTTTATAGCAGAAGAAGATCTCCTTCAAAATAATTTTGCTCTCCCAGTATACTCACCAGTTGGTAAGAAGCGTAAACAGGGACACACTTGGTGACGAAAAAGGGCAACACATAGCAAAACCTGACAACAAGGCAAAAGCCTTCAACCCTTTGATAGGGTACATAGTCATACTTGTGAACCTTTGATACAAGATTTTACGGTGAATATCGAGTTTAAGAGCCTCTGACATTCTGAGAACCCCGCCAGCTTTCTTAAAGCAACGTATGGCAGCCTTCAATCTAGACTCTTTTTTCATGGTACAAATACTCGGATATTATCAGTAATATCCGAGTATTTGTACCATTTCCATAGAGATGTCAAGTTGAAAGGCTAAGAGTCATCACCTGGGGGACTGCTACATCTTCAAACAACTGATCTATTCAGACGTATTGCTCTTGAGAACGCAGAGCTGCTGGGATATTCCTATCTCAAGAAAGTCGAGCCTCGTCTTTCGCAGCTCATCTCTCGACTGGAAAGCACTTTTTTTACCGCTTAAAAATTAGGAAAATAAGAAATAATGTGTTTTTTGAAGAAAAATTCTTTTTTCTCCTTGACCTTCACGTTACGTGATACTGTATCCTTGTGACCAATATTTCAAAGGAAAGGCTTATGTCATACACAGTAAAGAAGTTATCAAAGCTATCAGGAGTTTCAGTTCGTACCCTCCATTGGTATGATGAAATTAAATTACTAAAACCAGCCTATTACGGAAAAAATAGCTACCGCTACTACGAGGCAGAGCAACTATTGATTCTGCAGCAGATTCTTTTTTTTCGTGAGCTTGGCTTTCCTTTGAAAGATATCCAGAAAGTTCTTGTAAGTAACGATTTTGATAAAATCCGAGCTTTACATGCACATAAGAGAACCCTGGAAGAGGATCTTGGCCGGATAGAAAAACTGGTCGAGACTATTGACAAGACCATAAACCATTTAAGAGGTAAACAAAAAATGAAAGACGAAGAACTATACTACGGGTTCGATTCTACAAAGCAAAAAGATTACGAAGTATATCTTGTGAAATATCACGGAACAGTAGCTGAAGATCTTATCCATGACAGCAAGAAAAGGACCAAAGAATGGGGTAAAGCCGATTGGAAAAGTGTTGATAATGAAGGCAATGAGATCTACAAAGCAATGGCTGAGTGTATAGACAAGGGTCTGGGACCGAAATCTGAAGAAGTCCAAGAGCTGGTGCACAAACACTTTCTAGTAACTGAGCGCTTTTATACAGCGACAAAAGAGGTGTACATGGGCTTGGCTCAATTGTATTGCGAGCATCCTGATTTTCGAAAGTGGTTTGATCGCCACCATCCAAAATTGTCGGATTTTATCGCTGAAGCAATGCGCATCTATTCCTATAACAAACTTTCG
>JAFITR010000083.1 GCA_017116025.1 Simkania negevensis | reverse complement strand
ACCCCTCCGGGGTGCATTGTGCAGCCTAACCGATAGTCAATTTATAGCTTAACAACAACTGGTTTCTGGAGGTTTCATCGCTTGCTCGAAACGGTTGAGCAAATCGACCAATCTTTTTTCCTGATCTCTGGCCGTTTCAGCAAACTGCCGCTCCATCTCAACGAACGCATCTCTTTCTCTAGAAAGGCCTTGTTGTGCCGTTTTAAGCTCTTGAGTCGCTGTTTCTAGATCTGAACGCGCCCGATCCAATTGATCCTGAAGATGTGTTAAATTCTTTGCATACAGTTGAAAGTTGTTTTTTATTTCGTCTACATTTACTCGCTCTCCTGACAGTGCACCAATACACTTGCGAAGAAGATCAAGCTCGTCGCGAAACCTACTACTCTCTATTTCAAAAAATACCAACAGCTGATTTAACGAGGTCTTTATCTGTGTGTCACTCTTACCCATATCATCAATCAGCTTTCTACAAACGCCGATATGCTTTTCAAAGTTTTTCTCAACCCCTTGGATAAGGCCCTCCAACTGCTTATTTTGTTTTTGGAACCCCTTAATCTCGCCTGACAACTGCGTTGTTGTGCTTTTAAGAACCCCTATCTTCTCATCAAGCCGCGAGATAGTCGCCTGAAGCCGTTCATTCTCCTTCTTATACTCTTCATTGTTTTTGTGAAGTTCGTTGCGTTCTTCACGCAGCTTATCGCGTTCTTTAGCAAGATCTTGCGTTACCGTTTTAAAATTGCCTACCTCGCGATACTGCCTCCAAGAGTACCAACCAGCGAAAGAGCCTATAACAGCAATACCGAACAATCCAACGAGCAAATAAGACTGCGTCAATGCTGTCAGAATCGCCCCTGCAACAGCGGCGATCGTAGCAACAAGGAAAACCCCGTCACGCCAAGTCCAGCGGGATACAGACCTCCCCTGTAAATCACCTTTTTCCTCTGGAGAAGAGAGAGAAGAAACTCCTGACGAGATACTACGCACCATTGAAATGGCGCTTATTAAGCTCATAGCTTTTCTATCCCCCTGACAACACTCACTCTATCTCTGCTTCAATGCATCTTTCTTACATCCAATGCAATTTCGATCCTGGCTGCTGTTTCCGAAAACCAGGCTTTAGAAACCTTCTGTCCCTCCAGCAACTGCTTGGTAGTCGTTGAGAAACTGTCCGTTGCATGTACGACATCTTTCGCAGCCGACCTTACACCCCTTGTATGATCAGCAATCTCACGGGAAACAACCTTAAACCTTCCTTCTACCTCAGTTAGCTGTTTTGCTACTGCAGCGAGCTCTTCTTCCACTTGTTCTAAACTTCGAAAGCTAGCTGCCAACGCATCGTTAGTCTTATGCAACTCAGAAGAATTTGTTTGCATCTCCTCCATCTCTGCCTTCAAAGTGTGGACAAAGCTGTAAAACCCCTCCAAAGCCTTTTTCTGAGTTTGTTCTATCCTCGTAATAGCAGCCTCCACTTGCCGACCCTTTTCCTTATTTTCTACGTCCAAATCAGAAAGGAACCTAGCAAACTCCTGCTTTAAGGTACTGAATACATCCACCTGCTGCTTGAAGAACTCAATACCGCTGGTAAACGACAAGAGCTGATCGTCAAGCTGCAAAATCTTAGCCTTCAATTCCAGATTCTGCTCTGTTTGGTCCTTATTGCTCTGATGAAGCTCAGTCGTCATATTAGCCAACTTCTTATTTTCATCAACGATCTCTTGAAAAATATCATTCATACCAAGCAGAGAATGATAATTCTTACGATAACAGCCAGCCAGTCCCCAACCAAGGCCAGAAAGGGTCAACAGCCCCCCAAAAAGGACAAAGTCAAAACTCGCCGTCAAGTAAGAGAGAGCACCAGTAGCAACAGTCCCTGCAACGTGTGCTGTTGTTATCAATGAAAAAGCAATATCACAATGACTCCAATCCGTACCACAACAAGAACAAACTGAACCACAGTCGCAAGCACGCGCACTGCAACACCCCTTTTGCTCACTCTGTAACCTCTCCATGAGCGCTTGCCGTTGCGAATGATCAGGCCCGCGCACTGAATCAGCCATAAACACACCTCCACATTCTTTTCCCTTCCTACCAAGTTTTACAATTTATTAATATTCTTTAGCACAAAAAACAGCCATCCCCGCCAAAAATCGAAGAGCTCTTCACAGCTCAATGGGCGATGAATATAAACGCGAAGATCGCAAAGCAAGCGAAGAGGATACGAAGGGTAACGGGAATTGCTGCACCGGGGAGATCTCCCTTGAAAGGAAAGGTTTAAACGTCTATAAAAAGGATAACTACTCAGATACCCCTTTAGGGGCAAAGGATAGTAGAAAGGGCATCTTTTAGGTGTGTAATAAAAGGCCGGCCGAAGGTCGTGCAGGCAGCTATAGCCTAGGTCGGAGCGCCAATACGATGGCGTAGTTATACGAAGGGTCACGTTTTTTTGTTTGAGGTAGAAAAGATGCCTGGTGTAACAGATCTTATCATGAGTATTGTTGCCATCGTTGCTTTCGTCATCATTGGCGTAGGGCTTGCGGGGATGATTCTCTTTACGCGCGCCAAGCTGGTAAGTACAGCACCTGTCAAGCTACGCATCAATGACGACGACCTTCTGACAAGAGAAGTTGCTGCAGGCAACACCCTCCTTGGCTCACTGCTCGAAGAACATATCCCCGTCCCCTCTCCTTGTGGAGGCAAGGCAACATGCAAACAGTGCAAGGTGCAGGTTCTCGAAGGGGGAGGCGAACCTCTGGAAACGGAGAAGTCGACTTTTTCCAAGAAGCAGATCAAAGAAGGGTGGCGTCTATCCTGCCAATGCAAGGTCAAGGAAGAGATGAAACTGCTCATTCCGCACGAATACCTTGGGGTGCAAGAATTGATAGGCACCGTTGTCTCCAATGACAACGTCGCCACCTTTATTAAAGAGCTTATCGTTGAAGTATCGGAGCCCATCGAATACCGCTCCGGCGCCTATATGCAGTTTCACGTGCCTCCCTTTAAAACGGATACGAGCAGCTGGAAGCAGACGATGGAAGAGCAGTACTTCAAAGACTGGGAAACATTCCAGATGTTTGACAAAGAAGTCGACTTCACCCAACTACCCCCTGGCACCATGCGCGCTTATTCCATGGCATCCTATCCTGCAGAAGGGAAGAAGCTGATGTTCAATATCCGCATCGCCTCACCCCCCTTCCTTAACAAAGCCCCCAACCCGAAAATCCCCTGGGGCATCTGCTCTGCATATACCTTCGCACTCAAGCCAGGCGATAAAGTTACCCTCTCTGGTCCTTATGGCGAGTCGTACATGATCAACGACGACAGAGAGTTGATCTTCCTCATCGGCGGTGCAGGATCCTCTTTTGGCCGCAGCCACATCAAACATCTGTTCGATACAGAAAAAACAAGACGTAAACTAACGATGTGGTACGGTGCCCGCTCCCTCAAAGAAAATATCTACCAAGAAGAATACGAAGAGTTGGACAGGAAACACGACAACTTCTCCTATAACCTTGTCCTCTCCGAACCAACAGAAGAAGACATCGAACAAGGCTGGCCTAAGGACGATCCAGAAAAGACAGCCTTCCTGTTCAAGGCATTTGAAAAAGGACAGCTGGGCAAGCTAGAAGATCCAGAAGAGTGCCTCTACTATGTCTGCGGCCCCCCTCTACACAACGCCTCGGTGATGAAACTTCTCGACGATTATGGCGTCCCCAAAGAGAATATTATCCTCGACGACTTCGGGTCTTAGGTCTTAATCTGCAAAACATTTTAACGCAAAGAAGTTAATTAGCGCTCTTCGCGTTAAATTTAAATTAAAGAGGAAGAGACTGTTACAATGCGCATCTCCATAGCTCAGCTCAATCCTACCATAGGAGAGTTGCCAAAGAATCTTTCTGCCATCGTTGCCGCCATTGAACAAGCGCGCAAAGAGGAGGTTCAGCTCATCGTCTTTCCGGAGCTCGCCACCTGCGGCTACCCGCCAGGAGACCTCCTCTACTTTGAATTGTTCATCAGCCAGCTCGAAAATGCCCTACATGACATCGTCAAAGCTTCTAAAGAGATCACCACCGTTGTTGGCACAGCAAGAAGAAAGGATGGCAGGTTATACAATAGCGCCGCCATCATCGAAAACCAACAGTTAGTCGGCTACCACGACAAAATCTTGCTCCCCTCTTACGACGTCTTCGACGAAAGAAGATACTTCCAGCCAGGAAGAGACTGCTCTACTTGGACTATCGCAGGCAACAAGGTTGCTGTCACAATATGCGAAGACATCTGGCTGCACGGAACGCCTTCTCTTGCCGCTTACTACAATCAAGACCCCGTCGAAACTTTCAAGAAACAGAAACCCGATATCCTCATTAACATCTCTGCATCACCCTACCACGTAGCAAAGGCAAAGTTCCGCTACGATATTGCATGCCAAGTGGCGAAAACTTTGGACTGCCCTGCTGTTCTTTGCAACCAGGTTGGAGGTAACGACAGTCTGATCTTCGACGGCAGCAGCTTTGCTATCGACAAAAACGGTCGCTTAATAGGACAAGCCGCATCATTCGAAGAAGATATCGTCGTCGTCGACACCAACAGCAGCGTAGTAAAAGATTTTCGTCCCTCACATAGCCAAGAACAGGAGCTGCACGACGCCCTCGTTCTCGCCGTCAAAGACTATTTTGCCAAAACAGGTTTTTCGAAAGCGTGTATAGGGCTATCAGGAGGTGTAGACTCCGCACTCGTCGCCTGCCTGGCCAAAAAAGCGATAGGAAGCAACAACGTCCTCGCCATAGCAATGCCGTCACGCTTCTCTTCTGTAGCAAGCAAGAGAGACGCACAAAAACTCGCAGATAACCTCAACATTGAATACAGAGAGATCCCCATCGAAGAGCCTTTTACAGCAATGCTCAACATCCTCTCGCCACATTTCGAAGGCAAACCATTCGATACCACCGAAGAAAACCTCCAAGCACGGATACGGGGGATGATCCTCATGGCCTTCTCTAACAAACACGGCCACCTCGTCCTCGCTACAGGGAACAAAAGCGAACTTGCCACAGGGTATGCTACACTATACGGCGACATGTGTGGAGGAGTCTCTGTCATCAATGACCTGACAAAACAACAGGTATACCTCCTCTGCCACTATATCAACCGTGACAAGAGCGTCATCCCACAGTCGATCTTAACCAAGCCCCCCTCTGCAGAATTACGAGAAGGGCAGCTAGACTCCGACTCCCTCCCCCCCTACGATGTTATTGACAACATCCTCGAAGGCTTCGTCCTCAAACAGATGTCGATCAAAGAGATTGTCAACGTCTACGGATACGACGAATCTGTCGTACAAGATATCGTCAAACGTATCCTCACCAACGAATATAAGAGAAGACAAGCTCCCCCAGGATTCCGCGTTAGCGACAAAGCCTTCAGCATAGGCAGACGCTTCCCCATAGCACAACACTGGCGAGGACGTTAAACACAAACGCAACGCTGGCGAGGACAGTTCAAAGAACACCGGGGGGAAAAATACAACCACAGAGTTCACAGAGCGCACAGAGAGAAAGTTTTTAAAAAAGTCGTTTTAGCGACCAGAAGATCATCATTAGTTTTTGTTTTTTCTCTGTGCCCTCTGTGAACTCTGTGGTGAATTGTATTTTTTCTATTTACTTTACACCGCTCTCAAAAACATGATCGATTTGTCATCGTATAATATTTGTCTTTTCTTCCTGCGGCCTCTTCAACCGCCTGTTGCTGATATATCTGTTACTCCCTACAATAGCCGCATACAGAAGCAATACCAGAGGGAAAACAATGACATCGGCCATGCTGCGTGCTGAGCAACTGATGGAGTACGACAAACCTGTACCGCGCTACACAAGCTATCCAACCGCACCCGAATGGCACGACGTCCAACCTACCCTCTACAGCGACCACCTCACACGCTTCGACCAACAGCAACAACCTCTTTCCCTATACTTCCATATCCCTTTTTGCAAAACAATGTGCCTCTACTGCGGCTGCTCCGTCGTACTAAACAGGAAATCCGAAAACGAAACGTATTACGTCGACCACCTCATCAAAGAGGTCGAGCTCGTTGCTAGCCACTTCAAACGCCCCCACCCCATCACCCAGTTACATTTTGGTGGAGGGACCCCAACGAAGCTCAACGAACAGGAATTAACACGCCTCTTCAGCGCCATCACCTCATCGTTTGCAATCGACTGGACAGGAGAGATCGCCATAGAGATCGACCCGCGTACCGTCGCTGCCGACGGGGGCAAAAAACTTTCCTCACTGCGCTCTTTGGGATTCAATCGCGTAAGTTTCGGCGTACAAGACACAGACCCCACCGTACAAGAAGCTGTTAAACGCCGCCAGTCTTTTGCTATGACAAAACAGACATACGAATGGGCAAGGGAGCTGGGATTCCAAGGCATCAATATCGATCTCATCTACGGCCTTCCATACCAGACGACAGCGACATTTACAAAAACAGTCGACGACATCCTCTCTCTCAAACCCGACCGCATCGCCCTCTTCTCTTACGCAAAAATCCCTTGGCTAAAACCCCACCAGAAAGCCATCCCGGAAAACACTCTGCCCTCGACACAAGAGAAATTTGAAATCTATTGTATGGCAAGAGAACAATTCACCGCCAACGGCTACGTCGCTATCGGGATGGACCATTTTGCTCTTGCCGACGACGACCTTGCCAAAGCATTTTACAACAAAACACTCCAACGCAACTTCCAAGGTTACTCTCTACAATTGGCAGAGAACGCCCTTGGACTCGGTGTGACATC
>JAFITR010000082.1 GCA_017116025.1 Simkania negevensis | reverse complement strand
GCTGTTACATGTCAGACCTTCGGCCTGAAGAAGTTTCAGACCTGCGGTCTGGTTCCAAAACTGCCAAACTCGAGAAGGCCTTCGGGCCAAACTCGAGCGTTGATTCTCAACGAGCAACATCGAAGAGCGAAACGACAAAAACGAACAGCGCTTCTGCTGTCTCTGTCGTCCCTCTTGTCCCTATCTTATCAACTGACTCTCTGGTGATTCATAAAAATAATTCCTAGACAAAAATAAAGACATTTGTTACTGCAAGTATTGTTTAAAATAGCTATCATTGTGAAGCCTAATGACTTAACTGGAGTAGTAATTTGTACTACCTAATCATCCTTGCCGTCATCCTCCTTTTAGGCTTTCTTGCCCTCAGAGAATGGCTCAAGAGTCGTCGAGTTACAAAAAAGGCTTTAAAGGAGATGCTCCACAAAGCGTCCAAATATCTCGCCTTAGGAGAAACTTCTGAAGCGTTCAAAGAGATCCAACGCTACACACAGCTACGCGAAGGCTGGGACTTACCTGCCCGGTTACTCAACATCGAAGCTCTTACAATCAATGGCAAAGGGGAAGAGGCCCTCTTGTTCATTGACGAAGCGTTAAAAGAATCGCCTGACGAACTCATCCTTTTACGAGAAAAGGGAGAATTACTCCTCGACAATTCTCGAGAAGCAGAGGCTTTAGAACTGCTGTTGCAATGCAAAGCCATCCTTACAACAGAAAAGGAACAGCTGCTCCTTGCCCGTGCCTACGTGAGTAACAACGACTACGAGACAGCTTTGTCACTGCTTTCCTCTGCATTGATCGAAACAGCAAACGGCCAGGCTCATGCCCTAGCAGGCGATTGCTACTTCTATTGTGAAAATTATCCGCGCGCAGCGGAATACTACATGCGCGCCCAAAAGTGCCAGTGGGACACCCCACAAACTCTGCTTAACTTAGGATCTGCCCTTTATAAACTCGGGGAAACAGCAGCAGCAGAAAACATCTTTCATAAGATCATACTCGTCGACTCGGGCAACGTGCAAGCGACTCTAGGCCTCGGAAAATGTTTAGAAGAACAAGGGCTCTACGAAAAAGCCCTCGACGTATACCAGAAAGGCAAAGCATGGGAAACAAGCAACCCCAAGCTACTTCGCCATGCAGGCATTTGCGCTACGCACATGCAACAATACCGCTACGCAGAAATCTACCTGAAAATGGCAATGGATAAAGGTGATGATTCCGTTGTCCCCTTAAAATTCCTAGGATATGGCCTCGAATGTCTACAGAGGTGGGATGAAGCAGAAAAAATCTACCTGCTTCTCATCGAAAAGCATAACGACTGTGCAGCAGGATACCGCGCTCTTGCATGGATGTTCGGCGTAGGGCTAACACGTACCCTCTCCGCCGCACAAGGCCTCACTATGGCAAAAAAAGCTTTAGAATTCATCCCCGACACCTCTTCGTGGGACCTGCTCAGCGCGTGTGAGGCCCGCGCAGGCAATTACACCCAAGCACACACCATCCAAGAACGCCTCTCCTTCCAAACCAACGACAAAAGAACACGCCTGCGCAGAAGAGACGCCATGCGCCTCCTCAAAAAAAAACGTCCTCTCACAGAAGACCAAATCCCACACGTCAGCGTCGCCTAAAGAGGAATTCGAACTGCATACAGCCTGTAAGAATACGCCATTTTTGTGCTCATTTTTGGTTGCCAGTTATTATCGCTATCATTACGATTTCTACCTCGATAAAGCAAAACGATTCAAGAGGTGTATGATGAAATTTTTCCGATCCATGGCATTGATCTGCTCGCTATTGTTGCCCGCTTTTGTAATAAGCAAAACGATTGACTTGGAGGATTCTGATCTTATTCTTGTAAAGACACGCGTTCCTACACGCGGGATTGTCTGCTCTAACAAAGAGAGGGCTGAACGCGTAGGATCGAAGTTAAGTAACGCCACTTTATCGACAAGCTCTTGGGGCACTCAAGTATACGTTGGAGAATACCAAGGCGAAGAGTTTTTCGTTGCACTAGCGCCGATTGGCAGTGGTTCTGGCCTGGTGTTTACTGAGCTTTTTGCAAATGGAGCAGAATACATCATTCGCTATGGCAGCGATGATATCAAGTCTCCAGAAGAACGCGACTACCGCCTAATCAAAGCCATTGATGAAACCGACAATTTATACGGCTTCAATTTTGCTAGTGGGGTTCCCTTTGAAGACTGGGGCAAGTCGATCTTTGCATCGGATGCAATCATCCACGCTCTTGAAGAAGAAGCGACATCCCGTGGCCAAGAAATAGAACGAAGAGTGTGTCACCACCTTGAAAATTACCACGCAATGCGCGTTCCTGAGAAATATGGTCCAAGGCGAGAAGTATTAGAAAAGCAGATCAAAACTCTGAAGAGGACGGACAAAAAAGAGAGCATCGACATGGAGAGCGCTGTTCTTTTCCGCGTGGCACAAGATTTTGACAAACACGCAGCTTCGGTCTTGCAAACAGTGGTTAAAAACAATCCTAAGCTAGGGCCGTATGAAGGAGTGAATCGTCAAGAGGCACTCGCAATGGAAAACAACATCTTCATCGACTATCTCTTCTCTGCACTGAAACGCCTGCCCAATAAAACGTAATTGGTCACGGGATGGGCGTTGTTGCATAAATAACCACTGAGCCACTGAGATCCGTGGTTATTTATGCAGCAACAACGCCACGGACAGGGGCAAAGAGCGCCGAGAAACGCAAAGAAAAAAAACGTCCTCTCACAGAAGATCAAATCCCACACGTCAGCGTCGTCTAAAAAGGAACTCAATCTCTTCAAGAGTTTTGTCTTTGGTCTCTGGGATTTTAGCTAAAATATAGAACCATGCAACCATACAGATGCCTGCGTAAAGATAGAACGTAGCACTTGCTCCGATGCGTTGCAGAAGGGTCAAAAAGGTAAAAGCAACGAGGAAATTTATTCCCCAGTTTGCCGTTGTTGCACAACTCATCGCTTTCCCTCGTGCTTGTAAAGGGTATATCTCTGCAATAAAGAGCCATGCAATCGGACCTAATCCGATCGCAAAGCCGGCAATATAAACAAAAAGGCTGATGTGAACGAGCCATGACACCCACTCTTCGTGCCCAACAAATTGCGTACCGTAGCCAAGCGAGCCCAATCCCAACGCCATAAGAAACGTGCCAATCAACAACAAAGGACGCCTTCCTACTCGATCGATAAGAAACAATGAAATCACCGTAAACACGACGTTGACTACCCCTACGCCCACTGTAGAAACAATCGCAGCAGTATCAGAACTCGCCCCTCCCAAAGAAAAAATCGTTGGGGCATAGTAGATCACCGTATTGACCCCTGTAACCTGCTGAAAAATCGCTAACAAGACTCCAGCAAAGAGTGCGCTCTTATACCTTGGAGAGAAGAGCTCCTTAAAATGCACCGATTGCACCTCCGACTGCCTATGTATCTTTTCAACAGTCCCCTCAACATCACTATCTGAAATCTTCGACAAGACTTTTTTTGCCAAAGAAACTTTCCCCTTCATGACAAGCCAACGAGGCGTCTCTGGCAAAAAGAACATCAAGACAAACAAAATCGCAGAAGGAATAGCAGAAATCCCTAACATCGCGTGCCAATTGCCCGTATGAGAAAAACCATAGTCAACGCCATACGCGATCAAAATCCCTACTGTAACCAACAGCTGGTTTAGCGTTACACAAAACCCCCTGACAGAAGGAGGAGAAAGCTCCGAGACATACAACGGCACTGTCATCGACGCCACACCAATAGCAAATCCAGCAAACGCTCTACCAAAAATAAGCCAATAGAGATGGGGAGCAACAGCCATTGCAGACGCCCCAACAAAAAACAGCGCTGCCGCAACAATCACCATTTTCTTGCGCCCGAAACGATCCGTAAGGCGTCCAGCAAAAATAGCACTTATCGCCGCACACAACAGCAAAACAGAGACAACAATCTCCTCTTCAAAAGGCGTTAGAGCAAAATCTCGAGAAATATAAAGTAATGCCCCAGAAATCGCTCCCGTATCATATCCAAAAAGAAGTCCCCCGATTGCTGCTACAATCGCTATCAACAAAACAAAAGGCGATTGAGGAAAACGCGATAGCCGCTGCTCTACCATGACAAATACCTCATAGTTAATGCATTGTCGCAATGTATATAGCAATCACACAGACCACAAGCGTTAAATTGTAATCACCTTTTTTCTTGCAGAAAACAGCATTTTTGGCGTATCCCCTTCGATGGAAATTATGTAGCAATCAATAGGAATGTTTTATGCAACAAGACATTGAGAAACTGATTGACAAATCACATTGGCTTCGCAATGCCCTGTATGACATGGTAATGACAAAACGGCTGGGGCATGTCCCGTCCTGCTTTTCCATGGTGGAGAGCATCGTCGCCCTCTTCTACAGAGGCTATCTCAAGCACGACCCTAAGAATCCAAAATGGGAAGGAAGGGACAGGCTCTTTATCAGCAAAGGACATGCGGCAATTAGCATCTATCCCATCCTCGTTGATTTAGGGATTGTTGCTGCCGAAGAGCTGGATCGCTACACAAAACCTGATGGATTATTACGCATGTATGCAGACCCATCGATCCCTACCGTCGAAGCAATTTGCGGCTCACTAGGCCACGGTTTTAGCATTGCCTGCGGACACGCTCTTTCTGCTAAAAAAGACAACAAAAAAAATCGTTCTTTTGTCATTTTAGGCGATGGGGAGTGTTACGAGGGCTCTGTCTGGGAAACGGCAATGTTTGCCGCCCATCACAAGCTCGACAACCTCATCACCATCGTCGACAAGAACAAGCTTTGCATCATGGGAGAGACAGAAGAGTTAATGGCTCTTGACCCTTTAGAAGAAAAATGGCGCGCCTTTGGATGGAATGCCATCTCTATCGACGGCCACAAATACTCAGAACTTCTTCCCACTCTCGATACTGCTGTATACGCCGCTAATGGGAAACCAACAGCGATCATCGCTCATACAACTAAGGGGAAAGGGATTTCGTTTATGGAAAACCAACCCCTATGGCACAACAAGATGCCAACGCCAGAACAAGACAAGCAGGCAAGAGAAGAGCTTTGTACAAATCCTATCACATGCTAAGGCAACGATTATGACTCCACAACCACTTCCTCGCGACGTATTCATCGATGAAATCTATCATCAAGCTCAGCAAGATAAAGATGTCTACTTCATCACTGCAGATCTAGGAGCGCAATCCCTCGACCGCTTCCGTACAGAACTTCCCAACCAGTTCATCCACTGCGGTATTTCAGAACAGACGATGATCGATGTCGCCTGCGGCATGGCACAAAATGGAAAGAAAGTCTACTGCTACGCCATGGCATGCTTCGCTACCACACGCTGCTACGAACAAATTAAAGTCGCTCTTGCCGTTATGGATATCCCCGTCACGATCGTCGGTGTCGGAGTAGGCTACAGCTATGACAACGCAGGTCCAACACACTATGCAATTGAAGACGTCAGCTTCATGCGCTGTCTAGGCAACATCGAGATCGTCACCCCTGTCGACACGCAAACAACACGCGAAACAGCCAGACTCACCTATAACAACCCACGTCTTCGCTACGTCCGCCTCGACAGGAAACACCTTCCCGACGTCTACGAACAGAATGATCGTTCTTTCATTACACAAGGGTTCGTTGAAACAGATCCAGGTAACGAGTACGTCATCGTCACCTGTGGATACATGCACCAACAGGCGAGGAAGGTGCGCACTCTGTTAAAAAACCATGGCCTCGATATTGGTATCATCGACGCCTACCGCGTTAAGCCACTTGATTTAGAGATCGTAAAAACAATGCTCGCTAAATATAACCACATCATCACTTTCGAAGAGCACTTTTTAAGCGGCGGCCTAGGCAGCATCGTAGCAGAAGTATGTGCCGATACAGGACTACTCAGACAAATTCATCGTATCGCTATCAAAGATAGCTACTACTGCGATAATGGCGGTAGAGATTACCTACATTCCCTCTCCGGCCTCGACACAGAGACCGTCGTCAACAAAATTCTCGCTATCCACACGACACAACCTTTGGCTTGTCGGTGATAATAGCGTGGATGCCTAAAGCAATGAAGTAGCGGGCGAGCAGAGGATCGTTCACTGTCCACACCCATACCGAATAGCCACTATCGTTGATTTGTTTCACCGCAGAAGGTGTAGCAATCTTGTGAGATAAAGCAAAAACGGAACAGGGAAGCTGCTTGAATGCATTCAAATACCCCTCGTTTTCTGCGATAGCAATGAGAGGGTAACGAGGGGCAGCGCGGTGGAAACATTCAAGAAGAGCGGGGTCAAAGCTTCCAACGCAAATAGCCCCTTGTCCTGCTTCCTTCTCTTGATGCTTGTCAAGCAGCTTGACAACGCTGTCGACTAAACGTTCGTGATTGACATCGCGGCTTTTGAGCTCAACCATCAACCCGATTTTACCCCTGGGCAACAGCAAAAGCTCTTCAAAAGTTGCAATCTGTTCTCCTTGGAAGGCTGAAGAGAAGGAGGCTCCTACATCGATGGTTTTGAGCTCGTCGAGGGTAGCCGTTGCCACTGCTATATCCTGCACAACAGGATCGTGCATAGTGACAGGTACGTTATCTGCCGTGAGACGAAGATCACATTCGATACGGTCTACATTGAGCTCGATCGCCTGCCGGAAAGCAGCTAACGTATTCTCTGGTGCTTCGGATGAATTCCCTCTGTGCGCAATAATCTCTACCATGACAACCGACACCTCATTTTACTGTTTTTCTCATCGCATCTAGAAAGCCTATTGAACAGCATATAGAAATTTCCAGCAAAGATGTCGAGATTAGAATTGGTCATCAACGATAAAGAACGTGAGTTCGATCTTTAACTAGCACGTTTCCAAATGTTTAACTTTTTCT
>JAFITR010000081.1 GCA_017116025.1 Simkania negevensis | reverse complement strand
GCGCATCTTGGCGCTGCGCGACCGCGGATTTTCTGCTACCTCTTCCTCTGTTGCTTCGATGGGTCTACGTGTTAGTAGCTTGACGTCGGGGGTTTTGTCGGCAAAGAGGCCGTCGCCGAGGCCGCGCGTGTCCCATTTGTCGCTTGCGGCAAAGCGAAAGGCTTTTTTGACTAGGCGATCTTCTAAGCTATGGAAACTGATGACCGCAAGGCGCCCACCGCTGTTGAGCCTTTGGATTGCTTCTGGCAGGATGGCATGGAGCACGTCGAGCTCCCTGTTGACAGCGATTCGTAGAGCTTGGAAGACGCAGGTCGCAGGGTGGGTTTTCTTATGCTTTTTTGGGATAATCTGTGTCACTAGCTCAGCAAGTTCTTTTGTCGTGTGCAGCCGCTCACTTTGCCTTGTATGGCAGATGAGACGTGCCAGCCGCCGCCATGGTCGTACTTCGCCATAGTCGCGTAAGATAATCCCCAGCTTCTCTTCGCTCCAATCATTGATGATCTCTTCGGCGGTAAGAGTAGCGGAGCAGTCCATTCTCATGTCCAAAGGACCTTCTTTAGAGAAGCTGAAGCCGCGCATTGCCTCATCGAGTTGCATAGAAGAAACGCCTAAGTCGAAGAGCATGCCGTCGACGCCGTCGATGTTTGCTTCTTCTAATAGTTGTGAAAGAGAAGAAAAGTTGTTTGGCACGATGCGCACTTTATCGCTCCAGGGTGCAAGCTGCTGTCTAGCGATGGCACGAGCGTGTTCATCCTGGTCAAAACCGATGTAGTGGCGAAGTTCTGGATGTTGTTCCAAAATCCCTTTCGCGTGGCCTCCCGCACCTATAGTTCCATCGACAAAAAAAGTGAGCGAACGCCCTTCAAAGAGCGATAACACTTCAGAAAAAAGAACAGGACGATGGGGTAAAGAATTCATAGAGAAAAGTGTTTTCAGTAGCATTATCTATTCAGTAGATCATAGCAAATTTGTTGCATTGAAGATATTTAAATTTTGTGATAAAATTTTTTGATCTGTTTCGAATAAGAATAGTAATTAGTAAATTTTTTAGGTAGATATGACTTTTGATACTGCGGTTGTTTTGGGAGCTGCTTTGGGAGATAATGCTGTTAGACGTCTTGATGGGGCTCTTCCTGCTCCTCCCGCAGCCAGTGCAGCGACTTCTTCGTCAGAATCTTCTGCTGGTTTTAAGGAAGTTATAACTTCTGCACCTCAGATACAGCTGGATGAGCATCGTTTTAAAAAATTTTGGGAGTCTCGAAATCTTTTCTTTCCTGACGGAAGTCAGAGTAGATACAATAGCCGTTGCAATGATTTCTTAGCTTCTTTTAACCACTGCTTGGTTTATGGCCCTTGTGTAGAAAATCTAAGAAGAGATACCGTTTCTCCTGATCTTCATGCTGAATCGGATGTCCAGGCCCTAGTTGTTTTCGAGCAGCCAGCAAAAGAGGCACGAGACGATTTTGTTTCTCTCTTATGTCGACACTTCGATATTGCGAACGATGTAGGTTGCTCAGCACTAGATCATTTCTTGACCGACCTGAAAAAAGAGTATCCCTGCGAGTACACTCAAACTGCTGTATTGGCCATCAGCTGTTACCTTATTTGTTCTTTAGAGCCTCGGCCAGAAGATATCACGGTTGCCCTCTCCTTGGTAAGAAGTTTGTTTTCTATTGAGGAGAGACTCTTCGCAGTTGATGGAAAGCGTTACTGTTGTGCAAAAGATATTCCTCAGAATTCTTCGTCCACGTATGTACATTGTCGTTTGAATTTTGGTGGACGTACGGTAGCCGTTGATCTATCTCCAAAATTGCCGCCAAACCTTTTGACAGCAGACTTTTTGGCAGTAGATTTTCTGCCAGGATCATGCTCTTCGTTTGTTCTTGATTTTTCGAATAAAACAACCCCTTCCGTTGCTTCTGTGAATGCAGCTACTTCTCCCTTTCAAGTATGCGAAAATGTTGAAAAAACGAAAGTGGTTGCTTTCCCTCATGCGAATTATTTTGAAACGCTTTTTGTCGATGATCCGAAAAAACATTTCTATTTATTTGCAAAATGGATTCTTGCTCTGGGAGCAGGATCTGTTCCGTACGCTCCGTCAGAAATGATATCACGTCTCTTTTTTGAGATTTCTCTTGGCTATCAATATGCTTGTTCAAAAGAGCGGGGTCTTTGTTTTGAAGATTTTGTTATACGTTCTTTTGCTCCCCTTGTTCCCCCGGAAAAAAGGAAAGAGTTTTTCTGCAATTTTTTATCTCTTTGGGTTTGGCAGACGACCGTTCCTAATCAGTGTACACAATTAGCACAAACAGTGCCTATTGACTTGACACTACCTGCTATAACGCAGCCTCGACCTTCCCAGAAGCTTCAAACTCCTCAAGATGCTTTTGTCGAACAGTCGTTTAAAGCGATACGAAGCTCTTCTTTTGCAAAAGCTTTGCTTCAAGAGGCTGTTGGAGTGTCGGGAGCGAACGATCGTTCTCTTCTCTGCCTCTGTAAATTCTTGTTTGCTTTTGACTCGCCTGAGTTGACAGCAATGGAGGGGAAGCGGTGGGCTGATGACGATGATGAAGTGAAGGGCGTTTTGCAAATAAAATATTCCGAATCGCTACAGCAATGCAAGGGACATCCGGAATATGTGCAATTTCTCTCTTTTCTGGAAAAAACCTCCATGGCAGAGATGCGTGCAAGTTGCTTCTTGGATTTCATGAACGATCCAGAAGAGGATGTTGACCAACTGTGTGATGTTTTGCTGCTTCTCAATGATCAATCTTATTCTCAAAATCATTTCTTCCACATTCTGTATAAGGGACTTGAAAAAAGTATGAAGGGGGATTTGGCGCTGGAGCAAAAAAAGAGAGTGTTGAAATTGTGGAGCGTTTTGCTCGAACGAAGCTCGGACCTCTCTCTTTATTGTAATTTTTTTCCAAAAATCAACGAAGTTTTGCATAAAGAGGAAGAGGGCGCGAACTTGCTATTTATGAGCGAAAGTGTTGCTTCTCTTTTTAGAAAGAGGAAGGCATCGATTGATGCTAAGGATTGGCAAGCTATTTGCGATTTGGTGTCTTTATGGAAACGCTTCTGGAGTCCAAATAAAGGCGGGCAATCTCCGAAGGCAGTGAACAGATCCGATGCTATTTCCGAACTCTTCCTTGTTCCTGAAAAAAAGTCATCAGAAGCCGTAGCTCAGTCGACAGCTGCACCTTCACAACAGTGGACCTTCGATGATCGGAGAAATAGAATCGCCTTTTGGACACGGCTTCAAGTTTCTCCAGAGAAACAAATTGTTGCTTTAGCAGAAAGAGAACTAGACAAATTCGATCTTGAAGAATTTTCAGGTGAACTGCTTAAAAAGCGCGCGGCTTTTCTATGGTCACGAAATAAAGAAAAAACCCTTGTCTTGCTCTCTTTACATAAAGAGAGCTTGTCGAAGATTGCTCCGCCTGATTTGTTAGATTTCCTTATTAAGGAGCATAAAAAAAAGGGAAGCGCTCAATTTGCCTATTATGGTTTGTTTGATTCTAACGCGTTGGCTCGGCAAGCTTGTAAGATAGAATACAAAAACTTTTTTGCTCTTTTTGATCTCTTCGTTTCAACTCCAGCAAACTCGGGTCTTGATAAGCAAAAAGTTGTCATTCAGTATTTTACAACCAGAAAAAATCAGGAACAGAAGCAGGAGCGGCCGCCTAAAGGTAAATCGTATGACGACTTTTTAGACGCTGCTCTTACTTATTATAAGGATAAAGATTTACCTAATTTTGTTGTTGATGCCCTCGAGGAGCATTTTAGTGAAATTGAAAAAAGGATTATCAAGTGTTTGGCCGGTGCTGCTTTTCCAAAAAAATTGGAAGAGGAAATTGATTCACTACGACTTTTTCTTGATCCATTTAAACAAAGGGAAAAAAAACCAGTTAAGACAGCCGGAATAACCTCTTTGCTTGCCTCCTTGAATGCGTATATTATATTGAATGAGTCTTTAAAAAAGAAACTCCCCAAACAGAAAACAATCTTAGATGATTACCTCGTTTCTCTTGATGTGCAAACTGCAATAGGTGCTAAAGCCGCTGCTGCGCTTGTTATCTTTTGTTATAAAGAGAGCCTCCCTATTCCCGGTCCAGAAGATAAACAGGTGATCTCCTTGGCTGCTAAACATGAAGCCTTGACATATGCAGAAATCGTTGCTTTGTCTCTTGCTAGGACCGAGATCAAAGATGCTGCTGTTTTTTTAGAGGCTGTCAACACGATCGTAGGCAAGATACCGAGCGGATATTTCGTAGAACACCCTTCCCTGGTTCGACCATGTTCCATAGTTACCGAAAAAGTCCTAACCTCCCTTTATGGCTCTCCTTCGCCAGAACAAACACGAGTCTTCTCTGATTGGATTGAAAAAGTTGTCTACATGCATTTCGATGCTTTTAGTCCGTCTTTGCTGATAAAGATTTTGTTCGATAGTGTCTGCATACGCAAACAGACTCTCAAAGGTCATTCACAAGTAAAAACAGATAACGATCACGACCTAACCCCGCAAGAGATCGAGTTGTTTCAAAAGTTTAGCAGGGGCGAATTTGCTGATTTTATCTATAGCCAGATGGAAGGAGAAAAAGAATGGCCAGATCACAAGATCGCTGCCATCGAGGATCTTCTTGGTGTGTATAATAGAAACTTGTCAGAATCCTCCTTGCCGGTATCAATGATCTTTGTCCAAAAATGTGATCTGGTTGTAGCTACTTTCTGTTTGTTGTTTAAAATTGTTCAACAAAGGAGTAGAGACGAAGCCGAGAAAAAAGAAGGGGCTTTATTTCACTTTCAGAGTCGTCTTATTAGAATATTTGAGACTCTTTCCCCGAAACAGATTCCGCCCGAATGGTTTGAGACACGTCATTTTTTGAAAAATCTGAACAATTTTCTTCTGTTTGCAAAACACAACCCAGCTATTTTGGACAGACCTCTTGCTGTCATGATTGTGATCCTTGTCAAGGATTGTCTTCCAAAAACAGCCGGTCAAACCAACTCTCTGATCACCCCTCTTCGGCAGAACCCTAATTTTATCTGTTCTTTGGTAAGCAGCGTGATTGATCTATGCTTTGTCAAATTGCGAGAACCTACTGTTACACAAAATGTTGGCGGCAGTAAAAGTGATTATAATCGTTTCCTTCCCGCGACTCTTATGAGTGGATTATTCTTTCTATTACAAATCGATGGCCTGCGCGACAATCCTCAAACTGCTTATATTAAGCAATATACAAAGAAAATCAGTGCGGAACTAGAAAGGTTTCTGTCTGAATGTGCTGACTTCAAGCTATCGGCCATTTCAGAAGGAGAGCAATTGGATATCGGTTTTGGAGTTGTTTTTCACTCTTGGAAAGCAATGCTGTCTTTTAGATTCGTGTTAGCTAAAATAAATAAAGAAAAAGGCGCCTCTCTAACTCGTATTCTGCAATGGCACAAAGATTTAGTTCGTTTCAGCGTTCAACTATTCCATAAATGTTTGGAAGAAAAAACAGCCGAGCCACTGAAGCTAGCCAACTTAATCGCCACTTTTTGGCAAGATTTTTGTTGCAATTGTCTTTCGGAAGAAGAGGACAACTCGCTGTTTGCAGAAGATGTAAAAACAAGACTACGCGCTGAGCTGTGTAGCCTTCTGCCAAGACAAAACAGTTTTTCGGGTTTCAAGGTTTTGCATACTCTTCTCGATTCCTACTGTAAAAAGAAAAAGGACTCTGGGTCTTGGTATCTTTCTAGCTTCTTCCCTCTTGTTGAAAAAAGTTTGACTAATGACCTTAAAAATGCTTCACAGGGCAAGGTGGACGAGCTCTTTAGTGAATATTTTCGATTTCTTTTTTGGGTTTTTTATGAACGCCCAGATCTTGCTGAAGATAGGGGGTATCAAGATGCCATAGTATTTGTATGCGAGGAATTTATTGCAAGGCAGATTGAGATGGAACCAAATGTTCTTTTTCCCCTCTCTTTTCGCACGATTGAGCTCATTTCGGAGTCTCCTTTACTTCTTCTCAAGGAATTGAAAGCTGTCTACAAAGACAATGGCGCATTAGAGAGTGCGAGAGTCAGTAAGAATCCAGAAACCGCTCGACAGATAGAGCATTTTTCTTGGTTTTTTAACTTGATGTGCTCTAGAGCTTATATGCAACTTATATTAAAAAAACATCAATCATCGACCCCGAAATCAGAATTCTTTTCTGACGAGAATTATCGACGACGATTCGTTGCTGTTCAAACGCGAATAAAAAAATATTCTATCAATTATTTTGTTCATCATGACCAAATAAAGCGCTTTGCTTTATTTAAATTTGAGACTGACTGTTCTTTTCTTTTAATTAGTACAAACATCAATCTAGAATTAGAAAGCTATCTGGAAGCGATTCGATCTTTTCGAGATTCACTAAAAAATTCGGAGATAGATCCTAATAAACAATTGCTGCAATCTGCTCAATTTATATGTGACGATATCAGGGCTATGATCTCTACATTTGGAAGCGCAACATTTCCTTCCATCAGCTCGGATCGGAAGAGTTGGATTTCGGAAAAGTTGGATCAGCAGGATGTAGAGATGCTACGCTTATCCATAGAGAAGATGAGAAGCAACATCCGATTGATTGATGATTTGTATTTAGATGTTTTTGAACATCTCCCTTCCACAGATTATACAGAACAAAAAAGAGCCTATCAAGGATATCGTGAAGGGATTGACCAGAAGATAACGTTAATTTCAACAAATATCGGCTGACTTAATCAGTCACAGGATACGGGGGCGTAATCAATACAGCGGTTTAAATAGCCACGGAAAGGAACAAGATAAGCAAGATGGAAGAGATAGACAGGATCGTTACTTATAAGGCAGTCAGCACATATTATTTTTTATATTTAACTATTTAACGTGAGTTCGATCTTTAACCAGC
>JAFITR010000080.1 GCA_017116025.1 Simkania negevensis | reverse complement strand
TAATTACACTTTACCGTAGGTGGACGCTGCTGGGACCCCGCAACCCAATCACCTAAAAGATCAAAGGCTAATTTAGCAGCGCAGGCAGTTCTATAAGTGCTATCGACAAGGAGATATGCAGCTAAAAAGGGAGTGCTAACGACGCCAAAAACTAGGATTGCCGCGCAGGAGATGGTCCTCTCTCCCAGTGTTTTCTTTGTATCCAAAGAAGTTTTAACCTCCGAAGGGGAACGTTTAGCAGCGCGGGCTTCCTCAATTTTCCTTTGAACGGACGCGGCAGTTGAGTATAAATTCGTAGCATAGTTTCGTATTAAGGACTCTTCTTTTCTGCACAGTTGGGAATCCTTGAAAAGGGAAAAGATTGTTGTCATCTTCTCTGAATCATGTGCAGCTATACAGAATTT
This sequence comes from Simkania negevensis, assembly GCA_017116025.1. GTDB lineage: Bacteria > Chlamydiota > Chlamydiia > Chlamydiales > JAFITR01 > JAFITR01. The sequence goes on along the minus strand of JAFITR010000080.1, from coordinate 6,570 downwards.
CTTTGTTCGTAGATGTTTGCTTTCGCCCGGTAATACGACTACATCCTTTTCCAAGAACTTTTGAGCTGCATCTGCATTAAATGCATCCGTTTGAGAGGAGCTAAGGAGCCGTTCCAGAGCCAGTGCTTGTACACGAAAAAAGCCCGCCGGGTCTCGTTCATCCTCCGGAAGGGTAACAAATAAATCCCCAACGGGCAAACGAGAGGGGTTGATTGTACATCCGCCGTCATTGAAAAATGTTACTTCCAAATTATTCATAATCTTAATTCCTTCTATTTTAATCTTTATCATCCTAAACAGATCGTTTTTTCACGACAACAACTATTGCATCCGCATGCTATCTATTGCTTGATTCGTTGCTGGGGCGTGTGGTATAGCCGAGTGTTCAAAAAGGCGGGAGGTTGCCGATGAAGAGAAATCCCCTATCCACACTTAACTTAAAGCGTCTATGCTGTTTGTGCGGCATAGGAGGCTCACTCTTTTTTTTTTCCCTTGTAGGGCAAGATAAAGACGTTCATCTTCCCGACCTTCCTTCTATGCTCGATCCTTCTGACTTATCAGCAGAACAAACGACAGCACCAGCCATGGAGATTCCGGACGTCGACAAGACGCGAGAGGTATCGTTCTATTCCAATGGCAAAATCCATTCTGTCACGGAGATGGTCAGGCACAAGGAGCCGGGGAGTGAAGCAATGCCACACGGTTCATATGCAGCATTTTTCCCTGACGGTCAAGGCAAGGAGATTGGGCAATACAGTTTAGGAACGAAGAATGGAGTATGGATTTCAGCAGAAGAGAACGGGAACAAATCTGTCGGGCATTACCACTTGGGACAGAAGGCGGGCGAATGGAAGGTGCTCGACAAGGACGACAAGGTTTTGTTGACAGAATACTATCGCAACGGCCAGCTCAACAGCACGCGCACGCTCTTTCATCCTGACGGGACAGTTGCTATCCAACAGCACTACAAAGATGGCAAGAAACATGGCTTGGAAGAGATCATCCATTCCAATGGGCAAAAGGCACTGGCTGTCGAATGGTTGAACGGAGCAAAAAACGGAAAATTTCTCCTGTGGGATGCAAATGGGAAGAGGCTCGTTGACGGCCACTATAGGATCGATGTCCCTGATGGTCAATGGGCATGGAAAGACGGCAACGGGACAGTGTTACACAAGACGGCATTGAAACATGGTAATGGCTCCCACAGAGAATATCTCCACAACCTCGACCCTCCTGTCTTGGCGATAGAGCGCTCTTATAAAAATGGAAAGCTCGACGGCAAAACGACAACATACCACGCCAACGGGAAAGTAGAGCTGGAGCAGCATTTTAACGAAGGAAAATTGGACGGCGATTTTGTCGTCTACAATGAACAAGGGCAGAAGATTCAAGAAGGGGAAAATGAGGATGGTTTGCCTAGTGGTACTTGGATAGAGTACTTCCCTCCTGAACAGGACAAAGAGGAAAAGACGTCTGAGCAACCCCTTAGAATCAAAAAGAAGAGCATCCATCAGGACAATCCCAACTATACCAAGGTCACGGAGTTTTCATCTAATGGGGAGATGGAAGCGGAGTATACAGCAAAAGAAGGCAAGCCTGATGGTGTTATCACCTTCTATTTCCCTAACAAGAGAGTCAAGTCCAAAGGGAGATTAGTTAACGGGAATAAAGAGGGTGCGTGGGAACATTTTTACGAACAAGGCCAACGAAAAGCGCAAGAGCTCTATGTTGGAGGAGAACAGCATGGGGAATACAAGGAATGGCATGAGACAAAAGAAGATGAGGCAAAAGAAGAGAGTGACGACAGCGAACCTCTCTTAAAAACAACAGGGAGCTTGATCGCTGGTAAAAAGGATGGACTCTGGGTGGAACACTTTCCCCGCGGCACAATCAAATCGGAAACAAACTATGCTGCAGGCGCTATGCACGGCAAGCAAACCGAATATTGGCCGCTCATTCCTGGCGAAGAGACGCAACGCATACGCGCAGAAGGCCAATATACGATGGATAAACAAGATGGGAAGTGGGCCTCGTACTATCTGAACGGCAATATACAGTCGGAAGGTTCTTTTGTTCAAGGCGTGCAAGAAGGGTACGCAGCGGAGTATTACAATGCGAAGAAAAACGGTTCTGCCATGGCTAAAAGAAAGGGAAGCTACAAAAACGGCAGGCCTGTGGGAAAATGGGAGATGTTTTTCCCCGCAGGGACACTGGAGCAATCTCTCCCTTTCAATGACAAAGGGGAGATTCATGGCGTGTTAAAAACAAAATACGAAACGGACCTCCTTAAACAAGAGTTTGCTTTTGTTGAAGGCAAGCTTCACGGGGTATCGAAAACCTATTACCCCAATGAAAAGCGCAAGTCGGAAATGCATTACTGGGGCGGACATCCCGATGGCTCTATTGAAGAGTACTGGGAGTCGGGAAAGAAGAAGTCTAACGGCTTTTACCGCCTAGGCGTACCTCATAAATTATGGACCTGGTATAGCGAAACAGGGCGCAAAGCAGGAACATCTACCTTCGATAACGGCAATGGGATGATGAAAGACTTTCACCCTAATGGGAATCAGAAATCAAAAGTTCCTCTCGTTAACGGCAGAATCGAAGGCAAGATGACACTCTGGCACACTGACGGAAATTTGCAAGCAGAATCCACCTACGTCAATGGCATTCTTGAAGGAGCAACCAAAACCTACCACGAGAATGGCAAGATCATGAGAGAGACCACATTCTCACACGGTGTTCCCAATGGGACGGCCAAGACCTACTACGGCAACGGCAATATAGAAACAGAAAAAGAGTTCATGCAGGGCATTCCCAACGGCTTATCAAAAGAGTACTATGCCAATGGTCAGCTAAAGGCCCAAGGCAAATACTACTACGGCATCCACCAAGACGTCTGGGAAACGTACAACCACTACGGCGACCTGATCAGTAGGGTAACGACCAGCAACGGCATCCCTATAGACATCGAACTAGGGCCAGGAGCGGAAAATTCTACCTTCACGGAGTAGCGATATTGCGCAATTTAAACCACTGAGCCACAGAGATCACTGAGGAAAAACGCATGGCAATTTTGCAGCATCCTCCTGGAAACATGTCAGAAAAAAGCATCGGTATCTTCGACTCTGGCATTGGAGGGCTGACGGTACTCAAAGCGGTACGCGAACTCCTTCCGAAAGAGAACATCATCTATTTTGGCGACACAGCGCGTGTCCCCTACGGCAATAAAAGTCCCAAGACAATCATTCGATACGCAATAGAAAACAGCATTTTTTTAATCGACAAAGAGATCAAGCTGCTCATTATCGCTTGTAATACCGCCTCGGCCTATGCCTTAGATACTTTACAACGCCTTTTTAACATCCCTATCATCGGCGTCATCACCCCCTGTATAGAGCGCGTTTTGCACACCTCCCACAATGATAAGATTGCCATCCTCGGCACAAAAGGTACCATCTCTAGCGAGGCCTACCAGCAAGAGCTGAAAAAAAAGATCCCCCTCGCCTCTCTATACCCCATCCCCTGCCCCCTCTTTGTTCCTCTCGTCGAAGAGTATATGGTCAACCACCCCATCACACTGCTCACTGCCAAACACTATCTCCAGCCACTTAAAGACAACGACGTAAACACCGTCATCCTCGGATGCACCCACTATCCGTGGCTCACCGAAGTCCTTACAGACGCGCTGGGGGACAACACCCTCGTCATAGACTCCGCTTCTTCTTGTGCTTATGCAGCAAAAACCGTATTACAAGAGCAACAGCTCCTCTCAACAGCGAACACCCCCCCTACAACAACCTGCTACGTCTCTGACGACACCGATTCTTTTAAAAGGCATGCTCTCAAATTGTTGGACATCAACATCGATTCGTATTTCTGTTGCGGATATATTTGATGATACTTTATGTCTAGGGCATACAGTAACAACGATCTCGGGTGAAGAAGGCCATGTTTGACAAATTTACCAATCGCGCAAAGCAAGTCATCAAGTTAGCTAAGAAAGAAGCACAGAGATTAAACCACAACTACTTAGGCACTGAACACGTCCTTCTAGGGCTGGTGAAACTTGGCCAAGGGGTTGCGGTAAATGTCTTGCGCAACCTCAACTTGGACTACGAAACGCTACGCCAGGAGGTTGAGCGGCTGGTAGGGTATGGTCCAGAAATCCAGGTGTACGGCGACCCTGCTCTTACTGGCAGGGTGAAGAAGGTATTTGAGTATGCCAACGAGGAGGCAGCGGCACTCAACCACAACTATGTAGGAACAGAACACCTCCTTTTGGGCTTGTTGCGCCAGACAGATGGCGTTGCCGTCCAGGTCCTTGAGAACCTCAATGTCAACACGAAAGAAATCCGTCAAGAGGTGTTGAAAGAGCTGGAGACTTTCAACCTGCAACTTCCTCCGATAGGGGCGATGTCCACACCGAAGTCGATGGAGAAGACAGAACATGGTGGTATGGCAGGAGGTGGTGGCGAGAAGATGCCCGCGTTGAAAGCCTATGGGCACGACCTCACAGAGATCTGCCGCAGCGGGAAGATGGACCCTGTCATCGGTCGCAAAAAAGAAATTGAACGACTCATCCTCATCTTATGCCGCAGAAGGAAGAACAACCCTGTGCTGATTGGCGAAGCGGGTGTAGGGAAGACGGCCATTGTCGAAGGACTCGCCCAGGCCATTGTCAAGGCTGAAGTCCCCGACAATCTTTTGAAGAAGCGCCTGATCACTCTCGATCTTGCTTTGATGATCGCCGGCACGAAATACCGAGGCCAGTTTGAGGAGCGCATCAAGGCGGTAATGGATGAGGTAAAGAAACACGGCAACGTGCTTCTCTTCATCGATGAGCTCCACACAATCGTTGGTGCAGGAGCAGCAGAAGGAGCAATCGATGCCTCCAATATCCTCAAACCATCCCTCTCCCGTGGAGAGATCCAATGTATCGGCGCGACAACGCTCGACGAATACCGCAAACACATCGAGAAGGATGCTGCCCTAGAACGCCGCTTCCAGAAGATCGTGGTCGCTCCTCCCTCTGTTGCAGAGACGATCTTAATCCTCCAGGGGCTCAAGACAAAATACGAAGAGCACCACAAGTGTATTTTTACTCAACAAGCCATTGAAGCTGCTTCACACCTCGCCGACCGCTATGTTCACGGACGTTTCCTCCCAGACAAAGCCATCGACCTCCTCGATGAAGCAGGGGCAAAGATGAGGATCAGCGTGATGACACAGCCCGAAGACCTCTCCCACCTTGAGCAGGAGATTGAAGAGACGCGCAAATCCAAAGAGCAGTCAATCAGCGAACAGGAGTATGAGAAAGCTGCCAAGCTACGCGACAAGGAGAAAAGTTTGCGCGAGTCTCTACAACAGAAGCGCAAAGAATGGGAGGCAAAAAAAGACGAACATCGCCCTATTGTCGACGAAGAGATCGTCGCAGACATCATCTCTCACCAAACAGGGATCCCTTTGACAGAGCTGACGGAAGAAGAGACGAGGAAGCTTCTTCAACTAGAAGAGACGCTCAAACAGCGCGTTGTCGGACAAGATGACGCACTCAAAGTCATCTGCAAAGCGATCCGCCGCGGGCGTACAGGGATCAAAGACCCCAAAAGACCAACAGGTTCCTTCCTCTTTCTTGGCCCGACAGGTGTAGGGAAGACACTGATGGCAAAAGAGCTGGCCATCCATATGTTTGGTGGCGAAGACTCTCTTATCCAAGTCGACATGTCCGAATACATGGAGAAATTTGCTGTCAGCAGGATGACAGGATCGCCTCCCGGATACGTCGGACATGAAGAAGGAGGACAGCTGACAGAACAGATCCGCCAGCGCCCCTACAGCGTTGTTCTCTTTGACGAAGTGGAGAAAGCACACCCCGATGTCATGGACCTCCTCTTGCAGATCCTTGAAGAAGGCAGGCTCACAGACTCTTTCGGACGCAAGATTAACTTCCGCAACACCATCGTCATCATGACTTCCAACCTCGGTGCAGACATGATTAGGAAGTCGACAGAGATGGGTTTTGGCACAACAAACGAAGTCCCTACATATGAGCAGATGCAACATCGCATAGACAAAGCGGCAAAGAAACATTTCAAACTAGAGTTTGTCAACAGGCTCGACAACATGGTCATCTTCCGCTCTCTCGATAAATCATCCCTGAGGAAGATCATCGACATCGAAATAAAAAAACTTGAAGGAAGGCTCTCACGAAAGCATATCTCCATTGAACTCGACAACAAAGCACACGACTTCCTCGTAGAGAAAGGATACGAGCCAGAACTCGGCGCACGCCCACTACGACGCGTCATCGAACAAAATCTCGAAGACCCCCTCGCAGAGAAACTTCTCATGCGCCTCAACAAAGAGCAACGCTTCTTAATCTCCGCAGAAGATGATAAACTCACCTTCGAAGTACAAGAGATCGAAAGCCCTACAGAACCACAAACAGAAACCATCCCCACCTAAAAGTGTAAGATAGGGACAACAGGGACAGAATAGGGACAACAGAGACAGCAGGGACAACAGAAGCGCTGTCCGTTTTTGTCGGTTTTGTAGTTTCAGTCTTTG
>JAFITR010000008.1 GCA_017116025.1 Simkania negevensis | reverse complement strand
AACTCGAGAAGCCCGGAGGGCGACTGAAAACCTATGCACATCATCATCACGAAGGAATGACCATCACTAACCAAATAGCAATTCCAGCGGGAACCTCTGGGAGTTGCGTTATTCTTTCTATTCTCTTCGTGCGGCTTCGTGATCTTCGGGTTTATATGCATCGCCCGTTTAGTTGATAATATTCAATTTTTATGATAAACTTTTTGTTCTGTCTTGAAAAAAAACCTTAACAAGCAAATTTTTGGATAAATATGGCCTCTCCTCCCGTTGCTCATTCTAGAAATTTCGTTGCTGCATTTGCTGTTCCGCCGACTTCAGCTACTTCTTCTGGCCAGGCTCCTCCTGCAGCACATTCTACCTCTGCTCGTTCTAGAGAGTCTAGAACTTCTCTGCCTCTCGTACAGCTGTATCGAGATCGTTTAAAAGAAATGTCGGAGTATTGCGCCCTCTCCTCCTCTGATGGAACTCGAAGTGGATACAAGAGCAGTTTATCTGCTCTTTTGACTTCTTTTTCCGACGCTTTTGTTTATGGTCCCTTTGCAGAGAGGTTAAGAGGAGGATTTTTCTTTTTAGATGTCCAAGCGATACCGGATCTTCAAGGTGTAGTTCTTTTTCGAGATCCAGAAGAGCAGAAAGTAGCTTTTCTCTTAGAGATGTTATGTAAAAAATTCCCTCTCTTGGACAAATCAAAAAAGAACGTTGCCTCAGCACTAGATGCTTTTTGTCATACTTTGAAAAAAGATTATCCACTTGAATTTACTCAAACTGCTGTCTTGGCTATCTGTTGCCATATTGTTAGCTCCTTGGAGGTTCCACCCTCAGATATCGCGGCTGCTTTGTCGTCTGTAAAAAGTCTATTGACTATTGAGGAAAGAGAACAACCATCTGCACTTAACCAGGATCGTTACTGTTGTACAAGAGATATCCCTCGGGGCTATTCCTCTCCTTATGTACGTTTTCGTTGGAAGCTTGGCGAAGGTATGATAACCATTGATGTACGTAGAGGATTGGAAGAGGCGGATTTTCTCTCAGACTCTCATTCTTTGTTTGCTATTGAATTTTCGAGGGAAAAAACTCCTTCCCCCGTTGTTTTGAATTTGGGCTCTCTTTCCCTTCAAACATACCAGAGCTTGGAAAAGAACAGCGAATTTGCCCTTCCCGGTATAGACTACTTTAAAATGCTTTCTGTAGATGAAAAGCAGCAAAATCTCATCGTTGTTACGAAATGGATCTCTTCTCTAGAAGGAGAAAGAGAATGGACTCCTGATAACCCGTCAAAAATGACGTCACATATCTTTTTTGAGATAGCTCTTAGCTATCGATACGCGCTCTTAAAAGAGAAGGGCCTTCTCCTAGAAGATTTTATTAGACGTTCTTTTCTCCCTCTTCTTCCTCCTGAAAAAAGGCGACAGTTTTTTTACCTTCTTTTTCGCCTTTGGAGTTGGCAGACAAATGGAGCTGGGTTGACTTCTCACCAATATCAACAACTAGCGCAGACAATACCTGCGGACTTAACTCTAAACCCTTCAGAGGATCCTCGACTCACCAAACAAGATGCTTTTATCAGGGGCTTTTTTGAACAATTGAGAAATAGGGATCTTGAGCAAATAATTTTTTGTGAAGCTATTGGAGTACAGGAAACGAGTGATCTTCATTCTCTTCTTCTTGAAGTTTTTTTTGGAGAGGAGATACGTGATCCAGGGTCGTGGGCCGCAGAAGACGATGATGATACACCACCACCACCTCTTCAAAAGGGAGTCTTACAGGTAAAACATTCTGAATACATGCAGCGCGATGTGGAAATTTCGCAAGCTGTACAATTCCGCTCTTTCTTACAGGATAGTTCTGTTAATAAGGTGAGTATTCTCTTTTTTTGGAAGTTCATTCGTAACAATCCAGAAGCTTCTCTCGAGGTGTTTTTTGATTCTTTGGCGCTCTTCAATTTCCATTTTTCTGATACAGGCCAGAAGCCTCCACGAGATAACTTCGTTCAGAAGTTGTTCGTAGATTATTTTGCAGAAGAGAAAGATACTCTTGCGCCAGAGGAAAAAAAGAAAGTATTGAAAGTCTTGCAACACTTGCTAAAACGAAATCTTCGCAGCCCTTCTTATCGTGAAGCTTTCCTAAAGATAATGAGCTTGTTTCCTGATAAAACAATCCTCTGCTCTTTTATGGAGGAGACAGCCTCCCTCCTCTTTGAAGAGAAGATAACAGGCAAGAAAACGTTTGTCGATGCCCTGGATTGGAACGCTATTTGCGATTTAATAAGCAGATGGAAAGAGTTATTTATTGTGGCTAAAAGCGGAAAAAGTAAAGACGAAACGATTATCTCCCGTGCCATTTCTCATCTTTTCGCTCTTTCTCAAGAAGGTGCCGCTCAATCGGGAGCTGCCTCTCAACAAAAATGGACTTTCGATCCTATACGAAATAGTATTGCCTTTTGGACAGAGCTTTTGACTCATTCAGATAAAGAATATAAAAAGTTGGCAGAAGCAAAATTAGAAGCAATTGAAGAAGAAGCATTTTCGGGTGAGTTGCTTGAGAAGCGTGTAAGGTTTCTATGGGACAAAGAGAAGAGAAAAGCTCTTTCGTTTCTCTTTGTACACAAAAAAAGTCTGTCGCAGATTGCTCCACCTGATTTGTTAGACTTTCTTATGAGCAGACATAAAGAGGGGAGACTTCAGCCTAACGATTACGCCCTGTTTGATTCTGAGCGGCTGATTAGACAAGCTTGCACCAAGCCGTCGAAAGATTTCTTTGTTGTTCTCGATCTCATTCTCAATATTTCCGTACACGCAGGTGTCAACGCCCAAGAAGTTGCTGCTCATTATTTTTCAGCCAGAAACAGGCAGGAACTCTCCTCCAAGGATAACTCTTATGATGCGTTTTTAAAAGCGGCCCTTATCCATTATGGAGCTAAAAATCCTCCTGATCTGGTTGTTAGGGCGCTCGAGGAACGTTTTAATAAAGCAAAAGAAAAACTTAACAGATATGTTGTCGATACTCCTTCGAATAAATCTTTGGAACAGGAGATTGATTCACTAAAACCTTTTGTCGATCTGCTTGAAAAAATAAAAGAAGATCAAGACAAGAGACCTTCTTGGATATCCCCTTTAATCGCCTTATGGAATGGATCTCTTGTCTTTAAAAGTGCCTTAAGAAGCTCTCTTCCCAAACAATTAAAGGCTATAGATAAACAGCTCGCTTCTCTTGATACAGAAACTACAGTAGGTGCTAAAGCTGCTGCTCTACTTGTTATTTGTTGTTACAAAAATAAAATTGCTATTGCCGGTTTAAAAAATAAAAAGAGCATCGATTTGGCTGCTAAATATGCGGCTAAACATCAGGTCGCTTTTAAAAATTTAGAAGTCGTTCTTTTGTTTCTTGCTAGGGCCGAGATTCAGGATGATGAAGATGCCTTGTTAGAGGCTTCGGAAACGATTGTAGACAAAATAACGGGCGATTTTTTCCAACAAAACCCCGATCTTGTTCGAGCCTTTTCCATCCTTATCGAAAAAATCAGTGGCTCTCTTCTCAATTCCTTTTCAACCAGAAAAAAGAAAGCGTTTTTTTATTGGCTCGATAACGTTGTTGTTACTCATGTTAACTCTTTTGACCCTCATTTTATCTTCTCTACTCTCTTCTCCTACTTTTCCATATACAGAAAATACCGACAAAATGTTTCACAATCAGAAACAGATGACGATCGTTCTTCAACTCAACAAAAAAGAGATAACAACGACTTCTCAACTCAAAAAATAAGGCATTTCCTGCATACGTTTGATCAATGGGAAAAATTTGCTGATTTTCTCTACAAACAGATGGATGAACAAAAAGAATGGACAGGTGAAAAGATCGGCGCCATCTACGATCTCCTTGCTCTCTTTAATTCAAGCTTGCTCCACCCCCCATCGAGGTCAGAATCATTGGCCTCTTCCAAAAAAAATGATCTCTTTATAACTGCCTTCTGCTTGCTGCTTAAGTTGGCTCAACAATCCAATCTGTCTGAATCACAAAGAGAAGGAAGGGAGCTATTTCAACTTCAACAGCTTCTTCTTGAGGAAATTTTTAAAGCAATTGACGTAAAGGAGTTGCCGCTCGAACTGTTTGAGGCTCGTTACTTCTTAATCAATCTAGATAGATTTCTTCTGTTTGCGGAATCCAACGAAAGTGTTTTGAACAAAAAGCTTTCTGACATGATTCTTCTGCTCTTTAGGAGGAATCTTTTTGTCATATTCGTCAACTCTTTTGACACTCAGGCCAATTCTCCTCAACCGGAATTTGACTTCATAATGCCTCCGCTGCTGAAGTTGATTACTTCATGCTTTCCTAAAATACGGAGCACCGCTGTTGCTGGCGCTGAGGATGATCCTCACACCGCTGTTGCTGGCGCTGAGGATGATCCTCGTTTCATTTTGTGGAATATTATGAACGTGGTATTCAATCTGCTCTACAAAAAAGATCCAAATTGCAAGAGAGCCAACTTTCCCTTTCTTCTGCCAGAGATAAACCTTTTCATTGGAGAGGTAGAACTATCTCTCTCTGAATTTGCGGCCTTCCCACTATCGACAATGCCACAGGCAGGCGACTTGAAGAAAGATTATGAGATTGTTGTCTATTGGTTGAGTAGCATAAATTTTAGATTTATGTTGGCTCTATTAAACAAAGAACGAGGAGCTTCTCTAGCTGTCATACTGGGTGGATATCGAAGATGGGCTGATTTCAGTCGGAGAGTAGTTGATCGATGTTCCGAAGAAGGATCAAAGGAGACTCAGAAAACGTCCATATTAATCATGAATCACTGGCAGAGTATGTCTTGTGATATTTTTTTTGAAAAGGCAGGGCGCAGATCGCTGCTTTCAGAAGATGAAAAAACAGAACTATGCGTTGATCTATGCAGTCGTTTCTTAAATCAAAAGGATTTTTCTGGTTTCTTCGTTTTGCACACTTTACTCCTTACATGCTGTGAGAACAACAAGCTTTCTAAACTGCCTCGCTTTTTAGAAAAAATTTTGGATAAACAGTTGCAAGAGACTTCTCCAGAAAGGCTAGACAATTTATTTGCTAAATATATTCAGTTTCTTTTTGGGATACGTTATGAAAAACCAGATCTTGATTCTAATCGATACTTTAATGAATCGATAGTAATTGTTCTCAAAAAGTTTATGGCAAAACAGATAGAGTTAAATTTTTCTCTTCTGAACGCTGTTCCTACGATTAATTCGTTTTCCAAACTTTCTCCCACTTTTGTTTTTGATTTGGAGTCTGCCCTCGAGAACGAAAAAAGGAGTGCATTTTCTTCAGTTCCTTCTCAGACGTCGGAGGAGGAGCTCAAACAGCAACGAAATCTTTTTTTTCCTTCAGTTTTTTTTCAGGTGTTTCAGGATGGAACCTGGCAGCGAGCTCTTCTGCCGACAACTCCTCGGCAGATCTCCCTCAAGGAGAAAAAAAATTATGAAACGGTAACGAACTTTTATGAGTTAATAAGTGAGCTTGCCCCTGTAGCTCTTTTTCAACTTTTATTAGAAAAACACAAGAAGTCTCCGTCAACTTTTTTTTCCAATCCTGATTCGGTGAATGAAAATCGATTCAGTACTCTTCACATGCTGCTAAAGAACATTGAGATGAACTACCTACTTCATAACGGCGGAAAAAAATTTAGATTAAAAAGTGAAATAAATTGGAGAGACCATCCTTTGCCTCTATTGTATAGGCATGTCAATTTAGAACTGAAAAGCACCTTAAGCGGACTTGAACACTGTCAGCATTCGGTAGAAGGTTTTCATAAAAAATTGCTCGCTTGTCACGCATCGATACTTTTTCCGATTTTAACAGTAATAAATGCGCTCTCAAAGATGAATTCTGCTCTCTCCACCTTAAATGAAGAGGAAAAAAAACATGTTCGATTCTCCTTCGAGCAAGCAAAAGAAGCTCTTGTATCGGTTAACACTTTGTATGTAGAAGCTTTAAAAGCTCTTCCTTCTCAAGAAACCCAACAACTCTTTGAGGAGTATCGCCAAAGGGCTGAAGAAGGGATGACTACGATTCAGGCCGCTATTGACGGGGGAAAAAACGAAGGTTAACAAGACAACGAAAAAAAGATAAACGCGAAGAGGGTTAACGAGACAGCGGAAGGAACAAGATCTGCAAGATCTTGTTCCTTCCGCTGCCTTGTTAACTGCTTCGTTAACCGAGGGTGTGGGTGGTGGTGTAGGTGATGTCATCGGGACCGAAGAATTGTATAGGGCCTGGCGAAAGGTAATGGTCTTCGTTTTGCCATTGTTGCCGTTGTTTTGCGAAGGTAACAAAGGGTTCTTTGTTGAGGTTGACGAGGGCTTTCTTTATCACCGGCTTCTCTTTTCCGTGGCGCTCTTCGATGTTCATCATCATCGTCAGAGGGACTCCTCCTGCCTGCCAATTTTCGATGGGTTTGGCGAGGTTGTTGAGGCAGCTCATATATCCTGTTGCTTTGGCGTTGATGAGGACAGCGGCGGTCTTGCCCAAAGCATAGCAGTATTGAGCGTCGAAGTTGGAAGGTAGTGCTGCTCGTCCTTCGTAGCCGAAGTAGTGGGGTAATGGATGGAAGCTGCCTTTGTAGCTTCCCTTTTTTTTTCTCACCTTAAGCTCTTCACGGACGAGTTGGATCAACAGCTTCTCCGTCTCTATCTGTGCCACCTTGACGTTGCCGTGCGGATCACGGTCGAGCAGAAGCTGTTCCTGAATATTTGGTGGCAGGGCATCAAAGGCTTCTTTGCTCTCGGCCGATAGTGCTCCAACAGCACTGTTTTTTGTCTCATTAAAGCTTTTGTCTCCTATTCCTTCCTTGGTGAGAATTCGATTGAGCTCCCTGATGAGCTGCCCTATCTCAGGGATGAACTCGATTAGCCCTTCAGGGATGAGGACGATGCCATAGTTCTTGCCTTTCTCTGCCCTGCTTACCACTAGATCAGAGAGGTCGCAGACAAGCTCCTTAAGCCCCTTCCCTCCAGCCGCCACCTCTTCACCAATAAGAGTGTAGTTGGGGTGTGTTTGAAGAGCACACTCTAAAGCAATATGGGAGGCAGAACGTCCCATTACTTTGATGAAATGGTAGTATTTTTTTGCCGACAGGCAGTCTTGAGCAATATTGCCAATTAGCTCAGAGTATATTCTCGTCGCTGTATCAAATCCAAAAGACAACTCCACCTGCTCGTTTTTCAGGTCGCCGTCGATTGTCTTAGGGACGCCGATAATGCACGTTTTACAGCTGTTTTGTCTGAAAAACTCAGCCAACACGGCAGCGTTGGTGTTGGAGTCGTCGCCTCCGATAATGACAATACCATCGAGGTCGAGGGCAATGGCTGTATCAAGAGCTGCTTTTAGCTGCTCTTCGCTCTCTATCTTTGTCCTTGAAGAGCCGATCATATCAAAACCGCCCTGGTTGCGGTAGCGGTCGACAAGCTCTTGTGTGATCGTAATGATATCGTTGTCGACAACCCCCTTGGGACCATTGACAAAGCCAACTAAACTGCTCTTTGGGTTAAACGACTTGATCGCATCAAAAAGGCCGCAGATGACGTTGTGCCCACCAGCTGCTTGCCCGCCGGAGAAGAGCACGCCGATGCATTTCTCATGCGCTTTGGTACGCTGCTCTTTGTGATGTAAGGCGATTATTGGCTGGCCAAAGGTTTTAGGAAACAACGCTTGTAGCTTATCTGCGTCTGCAATCGATGAAGTGGCATCACCTTTGACGCAAGCGATGTGGCCTAGGTCTCTTAAGATCATCGGAAGCTTGGAGTGATAGTAGAGGCGAGCTTGCTGAAGGGCGCTTTTTGTCGTCATAGATAATCCTAAAATGAAGAGATTTCTGCCGTGGCAATTTTAGGGCCTGCGATGATGTTTTGATCGATGAGGTCGTTGAAGTTGTCAATCATCTTGTCCATGCGCACGTCAATGGTTTTGATGATGCGCTGCAGCACCCTCTTCGCCTTCGTGTCCATGTTGGGCAAGAGACGCGACTCTAGGCGGTTGCGTGTTTTGATATACCCTTCCTTAAGACCCATCAGCTGTCGCGTATTCTTCGTCATGTCGACAATATCAAGGACGTTGTAAAAAAAGCTGAGCGCCGTATGTACCTTCTCTTCGTCTGTCACCGCTTTGGTATCCAAAGGATCACCCCTGTTGACTACCTTCTCTATGCGTGCCCACAAGGTGTCGATGTTCGACATGCGTGTAGCGATCAGTTCGTCAGCAATAATGCGAATAAAGAGAAGTGTGTCTGTTGCGTTTGCTCCCGCCTTGCGTATGTACTTTTCAAAGATCTTGTCCGCATCAACCATTGCTGCAGGACGGGTGTTGTCAGATAAACCCTTCTTTGTTTGGTAAAGGCCACCTGTAAAGAGGATTTCTCCTGGCATACGTTACTCCATAGCAGTGATCTGTTGAGAGGTGTAGAGAAGCTCTCTGCCAAAAGCGTGAGGGGCAGCAGTGATTTTGTTCATGACAATCTCTTGTAATGAAAAAGGTAGCAGGTAAAAATTGAGCTCCTGGCGCTCTTTAGTAGAAAGAGCTTCTATTGTTTTCGCATCGACAACAAAGCGGATCGCCTTTTCCTTCATCTTCTCGGAGGCAAAACGCGGGCGGTAAGAAGGAGGTGATTCCTCCGTTACACTTTCCAAACCGACAAGTAGAAGAGATGGCATGCTGTCAATCATGCGATTGCCAATACGTGCACCTTTTTCTCCCTTCAGCTCGACAACAGCAAGAAGCTTGTTGGGCAAAAAATCTGCGAGCGTTGAATAGGAGAGGGTTTGTGGAGGAGAGAGGTTTTCGTTCGTTAGAGAAGGTAGAAGGAAAGCTGAGATGCCAGCAGCGTCGATGATCGCCTTGCGTAATACCTTCTCCCAAGCAATGTGCTGCTGGACAGGGATCTCGATAATGACGTGCTCTCTGTCGATCGGTGTGCTCCAAAAACTGTCGAATGTCGTTTTAGAAGTGATGTCGTATCTGCCCAAGGCAGCGCCAAATACCTTCATGTCGTAGGGACTGTACAGCGCCATGGCTTGAGTGTAGTGTTCCCTTAGAGCGCGCAGCCCTTCGCGGTTTTCTGCAGCGAGGAGCATACCCAATTTCAAAGAATATGAGCGTTCTGGCGGGAAGATAAGGCCATAGGCATAAGGTGTTGTTCCCTTTGATATAGTGGGAAGATAGCCGGGACTGTGATGAAGATATGGTTCCACCATCTCAGGTTTGCCTATCAAGATAGCGCGGTGTGGAGGAAGAGTGCCGCTGTCGTACAGCGTCAGAGGGATAACAGGTATCGTTACAGAGATCTTTGGAAATCCTGTGAAGTCCATAGTAGCGATGGCCTCTGCCGTCTTCAATGCCTCGGCAACAAACTCCTCCGATGCACCAACATTCTGGTAGACAAGGTAGAGTGGCTCAGAACGGAAGAAGTTGTGGTAGCCCCCCGGCGTATCGACCTTCTTTTTCCAAAGGCTATCAAGGTGGGGGGAACCGAGAATAAAAGTGTTCGCTTCTTTCGGGACGTTGTGTAAGGCACCCAAAAATTCAATCGTGTTAACATGAGGAAAGAGGCTCGCTTTACCCTTAATAAATTCTATGCTGGCGATGTTGAAGGTGTTCAGTTTTAAAACCCCTTCCTCAACGGTGCCGCTGATTTGCGAAGGGTCCTTCTCATTGTACTTGCTTAAGACACGCATCCAAGGCTCTACACGAGCGTAGCGGTA
This sequence comes from Simkania negevensis, assembly GCA_017116025.1. Taxonomy (GTDB): domain Bacteria; phylum Chlamydiota; class Chlamydiia; order Chlamydiales; family JAFITR01; genus JAFITR01. Next base: position 9,688 of record JAFITR010000008.1, on the reverse strand, counting down.
GTCGACAAAACGGTAGGGGTTGACGACGGTAGTGGTAGGAGTCGCATTGATGATCGCTTCCGCACCATCTCGACCGTTTCCCTTAACAGAAAAAGCATGCACATTGCCGCGCGCTTGCAGGCGTTGAATTAAGTGAGGACCTCCTAATGCCGTTGTTGACTCCATCTCGTCAAAATAGACAATAGGGAACCCTTCAAGGTTGTAGATGTTGGTGGAGCGCCCTTTACCAGTAAACGCGATTCCCTGAAAACGGTGGCGGTAGCGTTGAACAAGCCAAAGAGCAGCGTCAGCACCGTCGCCATAGCCAATCAAATAGGGCCTCGTATCTTTAAGAATAGGATAGAGGCGGACAACGTCATCTAAAATCTGCCACAAATCACCCTCGGAAATGAACTTGTAGTTCATCCCAGGGCGCGAAGGTACCACCACTTGCCACGCATCAAGTCCAGATAACGAATCAACCACATTAAGGTCGTTAGAAAGAATAAGAAAAAAGGGGCGGGCTTGATCAGTCTGACCACTCGGTGGTGTTACCAAAGTGTAGCGTGTTAAAATAGCGTCGTATGGACTGGTCAATGCTAAAGAAAGAGGTGCGGCAGGTAAAGTAGGATGTGATGTTCGCTCTTGCTTCGCCAATACCTCACGCCTATGACACGACGGCAACAGACACAGCGCTGCTAGCAACGATAGACAAGCTAATAAACCAGGCGTCCTCATTGTCCTCCTCAATACCGACAATCATGATTATAGGGATCACTGTTTATAAGGGAAGGGGAAAACAAGATCGTTGATTATGAAGACGGAGAGAGGCGTTGTTGCTGCATAATAACCGGTGATCTCAGTGGCTCACTGGTTTGAATTGTCCAACGCCGCCGCTTTGAGTTGTTTCGTAAGTTTTTCGTATTGATTGATTTCTTTGCCAAGAACAGTGCTGTAGTGGTAGCTCATATTGTATGCAAGTGCTTCATTTGGTTGTAACCATAAAAATTGCGATCGCAATTGTGCTTCTGCAGTCAAACGGCTTGCTTCGGCCTCTGCTTCGTTGTTGGAATCGATACCTGTTGTGAACGTTTTCATTTTCTCCCTTGAAATGGGTAGAAAGTGTTTCTGTTCGCGTAAAAGTTGGATTTGTTCTGCTTTGTTACCGAATTTTCTTCGAAAAGCAATCTGTAGTCTCAAGAAGCCTTCGTGTTGTAGTCGTACCCATTGGTGCAGTTTGGCTAATGTGGGATAGGCGACATAGGCGAGCTGGTTCCAGGAAATCGGGCCTGTTACTATATTCTTGGCTTCGTCTAGTGCAACAAAGACTGTTTTCGGATCGTCTAAATCTCCCAGAATTCTTAGTTTTTCGTCTGTTGTAATAGGCATAGAGTCCAGGTGTTGACGTAAAATGCTAGCCTTTTCTTCTCTGGAAATCGAATCACTTGTTAGGGTGTCCTTTAGTTTAAGAAATCCCCTCAGCATATCGTGTCTTTTCTTTAATTCCAGCAATTGTTTGATGCTGCAGTCGGGTGGATGAAGAGACATGGGGTCTTTTTTTAGAGCACGAATTTCTTTGTCCGATAGGCCTCCATTGTGTAAATCATTCCAAATGAGGTGCTTTAGGAATTTTAACTCTTCAACCTCTTCAACCTCTTCAACCTCTTCAACCATTTTTCTAAATTCTGACCGCACAAGAGTCAAGTTCTTTCTACACTGCGCCATTTCGTTATCTTTTTCGTGGATGCTAAAACTAACCTCCTCGCGAAAGTATTGTTCAACGAAGTAGAGAACCGTCTCAGACTCTTTTGGTCGGCAGTATTTTCGGGCGGGCATCTGTGACTCAATTGCTTCTTTTAGCTGTTCCAGATGTTCGTCCAATATTTCTCTTTCGATTTTTGGGTTCGCTGTTTGTAGGTAGAGGCTCCCTAATGGAGAGTTAGGAGTGTCGTTACAAGTAGAGAGAATGTTGCTTTCTGAAAAGGAAAGATCTAGGTCAAAAAGGGTAAACTCTTGCTCGGTATTTTTCCCTATATTGTGATAATGCCCATCCAAAAGTTGAAAACTCAAAGCTACCAGAGCGGTGTGTTGCGTTCGAGGGGCTTCCCAAATGATGCCTTCAGGGTTTGATTGCAAGTTTTCAATGGGTGTGGTAGTGACAAACCATTCTGTTTGGTCTGGAACAGAGGAGGGATCTTGCGATGCTCTATCTGATGTCGGTATCGATTTTCTGAGGTATGCTTGAACGATATTTGCCCCTAGGAAAAATTGTCCCAAGGCTCCTACTGTTGAGGTTTGAAACGCCTTTTGGGCATGTTGGGGCGCCATCTTTTTTGTGAAGCCAATGACCTTTGCATTCAATCCTGCCCTGTATATGGGAACGATTGTTTTTATTCTTTCAATAGAAGGAAGTAGCTGTGCAATCTCCTCTTCTGCTTTTGAAAATAAACCTTGAATCTGCGGATTGGACGTTGCGAAAAAACGCCTCTTGCGTTCTTTGGATAAATATTCTTTCTCTTCGGTAGAGAAATTTTTTGTTGCTGAAAAGACCTCTTCATCGGTAATGGTGTCATTGTAAGAGCCGCCACTTCTTTGGCTGATCTCTTTCAGTATCTCCCTTTCGATCTTTGTTTTCTCAGGTGTTATTATTCTTGTTATCGCTGGGTCGGAAGAATAATAAACAGCCTCTTTTGTGGATTCTTTTGCGGCTCCTTTTTCCTGAACTTTGCGCTCTTCTGTCAAAAAAAGTTCTACAAACGCGTCATTGTTGCTGTTTACAAAACGGGTTGTTCGTTTCCTTTGTAAATAGACCATTTCTTTGTCGGAGAGCTCTCTTTCTGATAAGAGTCGATCGGAGATGGGAGGTTTTCTTTTTCGGCCAATCTCCTCTAGTGTGTTTTTGTCGACTTCCTGTTGTTGTCTAGCTATGATTTCTTTTGTCGTTGGGTCGTTGGAAGAAAGAACAGCCTCTTTTGCCGCTAAAGCTACGTGTCTGGTTCGTGCATCCACTGCGCGTAGGCCCACTTGCGTTGCAGCTTCTTTGAAACAGGCTCTTCTTTTATCTAACCGTTTTTTTTCTTGAACAAAATTCTCTACTAATCTTTCGAAAAGAGTCCCTCTCGCATTGAGGGCAACGCTTTCTAACCTGTTATTAATATAGGTAAAAAAAACAATACGATCTTGTGCGTTTGCGTTTGTTAGCTGTTCTTCCAACTTTATGTATGTACGGGTAAAATTGGCTTCTGTGGAGCTTCCCTCCGTTGTTCTTTCCGGATTGCCCTCTAGAAGCACTTTCAGTCGTTCCTCCAATAAGGAAATAGGAACAGGTTTCGAGATTATCCTTGATAATCGTCTACTTAAAAATTTTGAAGAAAACCTTCCTAGAACTGCTCTTTGAGGTAGGATTGGATCATTACAACTTGTAAGAAAGGCAAGGACTCCCTCTTCCGATAGATAGAGCTGCCTCCCTTCCTGTTCGAAGAAAACAAAATGCCCTCGCCATAACTGGGTGGCTTGTTCTAAATTTGGTGTACAGGTGATCCCTTGTTCGCTCGGATCTAATGCTAAAAAAATTCTCTCCATACTAATAAAAATATCTTGCTGTATTATTGGCTTCGCTTGAGGGAATTATTTTCTTCTCACTGTTTATAAAGCAGAAGTATACTGTTATTTTTATTTTGTATCCACCCCAAAGATAGATCTCCTCTGATTCTCAACGCTCGAGTTTGGCAGTTTTGAAGTCAGGCCGAAGGTCTGCAATCAGACCTTCGGCCTGATTTTTAGTAAAACGGATAGTTACCTCTTTTCCTTATAAGTAGTGATTCCTATAATGTCCCCGGAGGCAATGGCTATGTTGTGTGCAAGCGTGATCGGACCCACCATTCGTGAGATTAACAGACAGATAGATGATGCGTTGTCCTGGTGTGACCTTGTGGAGCTGCGCCTAGACCTCTTTGATTTTTGGAACCTGCCTTACGTCGACGGTATCGTCCAAAGGTTGGAGGTTCCTGTCGTGTTGACATTGCGCTCTCACGAGCATGGCGGTAAATTCTGTGGTACGATAGAGCAACGTTGTCAGCGCTTGGAGTCGTTAATTAAACTACAGCCTGCTTATTTGGATGTCGAGATCGATACTCCTATAGAGTTTGTCCAGATGTTGCGTATGGAGGCGCCGCAGGTTGTCTTAATCCGTTCGTATCATGATTTCATGTCGACACCCTCAGACCTCAACGCGATGCTTGCCAATGACGATATAGAAGGAATGGTGATCAAGGTGATGACCTATGCAAACACGGGCTGCGATGCTTTACGCATGCTGCATGCTGTACGTCAAGAGACGAGTAACGGGCGCCGTATCATCGGCATGTGTATGGGCGAAGATGGTGTTTCAACACGTATTTTGGCTCCATGGGTGGGGAGTGCGATCACATTTGCTGCCGTCGATGGAGAGAACATGGCAGCCCCGGGGCAGCTGCAAGGGCGCGACTTGTTAGAACGTTATCGCTATCGCTCTCTTACTGACAGGAGTGCCGTCTATGGGCTTATCGGCGACCCTGTTGCCCATAGCATGGGTCACAGGTTACACAACGCTTGTTTTGCTCAACATGGGTTGGACGCCGTCTATGTAAAGTGGCGAATGATGGCCGATGGCTTGGCAAACTTTTTCGAATATGCTGAAGCATTAGGTATCAGTGGGCTGAGCGTGACGATGCCTCTCAAAGAAGCGGTGATTCCTTACCTCGACGAGATCGATGATGTTGCCTCCGCTGCACAAGCGGTGAATACGATTATCTTCGATGGTAAGAAAAAACTGGGGTACAATACTGATGCAGGAGGGGCGTTAGACGCGATCGAAGTAGTGGAGAAGGTAGCAAAAAAACGGATGGTGATTATCGGTGCAGGAGCTACTGCACGTGCGATCGCCTACGAAGCAAAAAAACGGGGTGCCAAGGTCCTCATCCTCAATAGAACAGAGGAGAAAGCGCTGTCGGCAGCCAAACGTCTTGGCTGTAAAGGTGCGGGGCTTGGTAGGCTGGCCAAGGAGTGTAAGAAAGGATACCAGATCCTCGTTAATGCTACTCCAATAGGGATGGATGAACGCATCTCCGAATCTGCTGTCGGAAGTGATATGATATGCCCCGATTCTATAGTGATGGATGTCGTTTCTAAACAGGATGATACCCCTCTACTTCAGGCGGCAAAAGAGCGAGGATGTCATACCATCTCCGGTAGAGAGATGTTTGTCAACCAAGCCGTCCGTCAGTTTAATATCTGGTTTCCGCAGGCGATCAACTCTGACCTAACAAAACAAACGCTTTACGATGTTGTCTACAATGCAGTGGCAGATTAATCCACAACACCATGCTCTCCAAAGGAGGGTAGCCCTCCCTCCCTCAAAGTCCAACACCCTGCGTGCTCTCCTATTCGCTTCCTTGGCGGCAGGAGAGAGCACCATACAGCACGCCCTTGTATCACCCGATACCGATGCTATGGTAGGCGCTTGCCGTGCGCTAAGAGCAGAGATCAGCCGCCAAGGGGACGGCTGGTACGTGACGGGTGTTGCCGGCAATATACGCCCACGTACAGACCATGTCGATGTAGGAAACTCTGGCCAGGTGTTGCGCTTCGTTGCTGCTGTTAGCGCTCTCTCTACAGCGACAATGACCTTCTCCGGAGACCTCTCCATACAGACGCTACGCCCCGTGGCGCCTCTGCTGCAAGCGATCAACGACCTAGGAGGCAAGGCCTACTCTCTTAAAGATAACGGATATGCCCCTATCGCTGTCTTAGGCCCCATCCAGCCAGGTACTGTTAATGCCATGGAAGGCGCCGACTCACAGCCCGTATCCGCCATCCTCATCGCCGCTTCACTCTTGCAAGGGACGACGCGTATCAACGTCGTCAATGCAGGAGAGAAACCCTGGGTAGCGTTGACATTACACTGGCTTAGACGCCTCGGTGTTAATGTTCGCGCTAGCAGCGACTTCTCCTACTACGAGGTGGAGGGGGGACAACCACTCCCTCCCATCAACTATCGCGTTTCAGGAGACTATAGCTCCGCAGTATACCCCGCCGCCGCCGCTATCATCACAAAGTCGACAGTGGCGATAGAAGGGCTCGATCCTAACGAGTCACAGCCCGATAAACGCTTCTTAGATCACCTTTCTGCGATGGGAGCTAACGTTTCATGGCAAGGCAACACCCTCGTTGTCTCACCAGGGCAGCTGTTTAGGGGCATCGATGTCGACCTCAACGACTCCATCGATACCATCACCATCCTCGCCGTTCTCGGATGCTTCGCACAAGGGAAAACGACTATCCGCAATGCTGGCGTAGCAAGAAACAAAGAGTGCGACCGTATCGCTTCAATCACCCGTGAACTAAAGAAGATGGGCGCAGCAATAGTAGAAACAACCGATGGACTCGTCGTTGAACAATCACCACTGATCGCCGCCCACGTCGACAGCTACAACGACCACCGTATCGCCCTCGCCCTCGCCGTAGCAGCACTAGGAGCTAAAGGCACCACCATCGTTAACGATGTCGAATGTACACAAAAAAGCTTCCCACTATTCTGGCCTTCTTGCATAAACGCGAAGAGCGATCTTTGCGTTTATATTCATTGTTCGTTATAAGCGATCTTCGCGTTTATATTCATTGCTTGTTTAAACGATGTCATTGATCTTGTGCGGCTTTAAATCATGCGGAAAAACGACTGTCGGACGGCAGCTCGCCACCAGATTAAACCTACCCTTTAACGACACGGACATGATGATCGCTTCCTTCTATTCCGCACGCTACAACAACGGCCGACAATGCACTCCTCGTGACGTCTTCCTCATCGACAACGGCCTCCTTTTTCGCTCTATCGAAGCTGAAATTATCAACTCCCTCCCTACCACCCCCGCTCTTGTCGCCCTAGGAGGCTCTACGCTTATGAACAAAATGAACCGCGTGGTCATCCAAGACAAAGGCTTTGTCGCTTACCTGTATACTCCTTCTGACGTATTATGGCAGCGATTGACTGCCAAAGATGCTCCGTGGCCCCTCTTTCTTGAAGAGGATAACAAGGAGCGGTTTATCCAAATATACCAAGAGCGTAGGAAGGTGTATGAAAATGTTGCTGATACGACTGTCGACACGACAGGGAAAACCGCTAGCGATATAGCAGAAGAACTTGCAAAGGGATACGATCATGGCTTCAAATAGCTTCGGAAAAATTTTCCGCTTTTCAACGTGGGGGGAGTCCCACGGACCTGCTATAGGGGCCGTCATCGACGGTTGCCCAGCAGGCCTCCCTCTCAATGAAGAAGAGATCAATATCGCCCTAGCACGACGTGCTCCAGGAAAAAACGCCTATACCAGCGCACGTAAAGAAGCTGACAGAGCTCAGATCCTCTCAGGGCTCTTCGACGGTGTCACCACAGGTGCTCCGATCACTATAATGATAAACAACGTCGATGCTGACCCATCAAAATACGAAGCGACAAAACATCTCTTCAAACCCGGTCATGCCAACTACACCTATCTCAAAAAATATGGAGTGTTCGAATACCGCGGAGGGGGGAGGGCGTCGGGGAGGGAAACAGCATGCCGCGTTGCTGTAGGTGCTGTAGCGAAAAAACTCCTCGCCCGACAAGGTATTACCGTCTGTTCTTATATCAAAGCGATCCATACCGTCGAAGCGGATATCGTCAACTTCAACCTCGACCTTCTTGCCAATATCATCCACTCTAGCCCCATATACTGCCCCGATGCAAAAGCAGCAGCAAAGATGATGAAAGAGATCGAACGTGCTAAAGAAGCAGGAGATTCGTTAGGAGGTGTCGTCGAGGCGGTAGCAGAAGGGCTGCCCGTTGGCTTAGGAGATCCCATATACGACAAGCTTGAAGCACGCCTCGCCTACGCTATGATGGGTCTGCCTGCAACAAAAGGGTTTGAAGTGGGTAAAGGGTTCGCAATGTCGACGATGAGGGGATCCGAGGCAAACGATCTCTTCTATCAAGAGGGGGGTGATGTTAAAACCCGTACAAACCACCAAGGAGGGGTCCAGGGAGGGATCAGCAACGGTATGCCCATCGTCGTGCGTGTCGCTTTTAAGCCACCTTCAAGTATCGCCATCCCACAAAAGACAATCGATATCGAAGGCAACGAAGCACTCTTTCAACAACCCAAAGGTTCACGACATGACCCGTGCATAGCGATACGTGCCGTCCCCGTCGTCGAAGCGATGCTAACAATCACCCTCGCCGATGCGCTATTAGTCAACAACACCGCACGCATCGACAGATGATACTCCTCATAGATAACTACGACAGCTTTACCTACAACCTATACCACCAAATTGCTCAGCATGCCGACGTTGTCATCTTTCGTAACGATGAATTGAACCTCAGTGATATCGCTTCCATGAACCCGACAGCGATTGTCTTATCCCCCGGACCAGGAACGCCACGCAACGCAGGAATATGCGCCGACGTTGTGAAACTCTGCGCTCCAACAACGCCTATATTAGGAGTATGCTTAGGTATGCAGGTTATTGTTGAAGTTTTCGGTGGTAGAGTAGCTGAAGGAAATCCCGTCCATGGAAAAACATCGTACATTATACACAACAGCTCAGGACTATTAAAAAAGGTGCCTTCACCATTCCCCGTAGGAAGGTACCACTCTCTCAAAGCAACACGCCTCCCTACATCCCTCTCCTGTAACGGCTACACCAGTGATGGTACACCGATGAGCATCCAACATAACAAATACCTCTGCTTCGGAGTACAGTTCCACCCAGAATCGATCATGACCCCACATGGTAATATCCTCATCGATAATTTCCTTTCCGTTGTTCATTAAACATGGCTTTTGACATACTACTTTTGTGATAGAAGAGGAGGGGTTCAACGTTTCTATGCTGACAACTGATGTAAAAACTGAATGCGCATTCCCTTTGGCAGGGCGTGAACTTCATGCCCAACGACTCGTTATCAATATCGGTAAGATCAATATCGGTGACGGATCTCTTACTGTTATCGCCGGCCCCTGCTCTGTAGAGTCCGAAGAACAGATATTCACTACAGCAGAAGCGGTAGCCTCCTCAGGAGCACACATCTTGCGCGGCGGTGCTTTCAAACCTCGTACTTCACCATACTCGTTTCAAGGGATGGGAAAGGAGGGGCTCAGCCTTCTGTCAGCAGCAGGTAAAGCTCATGGATTGTTGACAATATCAGAGGTGATGGATACCGATACCCTCGACACCGTATGTCAATATGTTGATATCCTCCAGGTGGGGTCGCGCAATATGCAAAACTTCAGCCTGCTGAAAACACTCGGCACTGTCGATAAACCGATCTTTTTAAAACGAGGTTTTGCCGCTACCTATACCGATCTCCTACATGCCGCAGAACATATCCTCGAAAAGGGAAACAGCCGTGTGATCCTATGCGAGAGGGGAATACGTACCTTCGAACACTCCACGCGTAATACCCTCGATATCGGCGCCGTTCCCATGCTACACGAGATGAGCAGGCTGCCCGTATTCGTCGACCCTAGCCACGGCTGTGGCGTAAGGAAGATCGTCCCCCATTTGACACGTGCCGCTATCGCCGCAGGCGCTGACGGTGTCATGCTTGAAGTGCACCCCTGCCCAGAACAAGCTTTGTCCGACGGACACCAGTCCCTCAGCATCACCGAGTTCCAACAACTAAGGTTGAGTGAG